>CAVEYT010000146.1:0-775 GCA_963619995.1 Acutalibacteraceae bacterium
TTTTTCGAATCGTTTGAGGCGTTTGTGATGATGGCTTGCTGCTGATAGGGAAGAGGGAAGAGGAAATTCTGCGCTTTGCTTTCCTCTTTCTTCTTCCCTAAAGGAATGAGAGAGAAAACCGTTTTTCAATCCGCGTGACTCCGTTTCCTATATATTTTTCTTTTAATCGGAGCCGATTTGGGCTATAATGTTTCCGTTATATACAATGGGTCAAAATAGGAGGAACGAGATGTTCAAAGAATTTTCCATGGATTGGGCCGGTCGGAAACTGACGATTGAGACCGGGAAAATGGCGAAGCAGGCCGGTGGGGCCGCTTTGATTCGCTTTGGGGATACGGCGGTGCTCGTCACGTCGACCGCCAGCAAGACGGCGCGCGAGGGGACGGATTTCTTCCCGCTTACCGTCGATTATGAAGAAAAAATGTATGCCGTCGGTAAAATGCCGGGCGGTTTTCTGCGGCGCGAAGGGCGTCCGGGCAATACGGCGATTTTGTGTGCGCGCCTAATCGATCGTCCGATTCGTCCGCTTTTCGATAAACGCTGCCGCAATGATGTACACGTGATGGCGACGGTGCTTTCCGTCGATTACGACAATGCACCGGAGCTTTGCGGGATGCTGGGCGCGTCCGTGTCGCTCGGGATTTCGGATATTCCGTGGGACGGGCCGATTGCCGGTGTGCGCGTGGGGCGCGTGGACGGCGCGTTCGTTCTGATGCCGACGCAGGAGCAGCTGGAAAAATCGACGATGAATATCACGGTCGCAGGCTCGGAGACG
>CAVEYT010000146.1:785-4132 GCA_963619995.1 Acutalibacteraceae bacterium
CGGCGATTTTGATGGTCGAAGGCGGTGCGCTCGAAGCACCGGAGGAAGAAGTGCTCGACGCAATCATGTTTGCGCACGAGGAAATCAAAAAACTCGTCGCGTTCCAAAAACAAATCATCGCAGAGGTCGGGAAACCGAAGCGTGAGATGGTATTTCCCGAAATTTCGCCGGAATTGGAAACGGAAATCCGCGCCTATGCGGAAGAAGCCCTCAAGAAGGCCATTTTCGATCCGGACAAAGTGACGCGCGAAGCGCACATGGACGAAGTGAAAAAAGAAGCGCAGGCGCATTTTGTGGAGCTGTATCCGGACAAAGCGGCGGATGTGGCGACTTGCCTCGATCATCTCACAAAAGAAATCGTCCGCCATATGATTTCCGTCGACAAGATTCGTCCGGACGGACGCGCGCTGGACGAGATTCGCCCGATTACTTGCGAAGTGGGGCTCTTGGCGCGCACGCACGGCTCGGCGCTCTTTACGCGCGGACAGACGCAGGCTCTCAGCGTCGTGACGCTCGCGCCGATGTCGGAAACGCAGACGATTGACGATCTGACGCCGGTCACGGAGAAACGTTATATTCACCAATACAATTTCCCGTCGTACTCCGTCGGGGAGACGAAGAGCTCGCGCGGCCCGGGTCGTCGCGAAATCGGACACGGGGCCTTGGCGGAGCGCGCTCTCTTGCCGGTGCTTCCGACGGTGGAGGAATTTCCGTACGCCATTCGCGTCGTTTCCGAAATTTTGGAATCGAACGGTTCCTCCTCGCAGGCATCCGTCTGCGGCAGCACGATGTCGCTCATGAACGCGGGTGTGCCGATCAAAGCGCCGGTCGCCGGTGTCGCGATGGGGCTCGTCAATGAGGGCGAACATTTCACGATTCTGACGGATATCCAGGGCATGGAAGACGCGCTGGGCGATATGGATTTCAAAGTCGCCGGCACCGCCAAGGGCGTCACGGCCATCCAGATGGATATCAAAATTCACGGGCTGTCCCGCGATATTCTGCTCGCGGCGCTGCAGCAGGCCAGACGCGGTCGCCTCTTCATTTTGGATAAAATGGCGGCGTGCATCGACCGTCCGGCGGAGCATCTCTCGCCGTATGCGCCGAAGATTATCACACTCACGATCCCGGTCGACAAGATTCGCGACGTCATCGGGACGGGCGGCAAAGTCATTAATAAAATTATTGCGGAAACGGGCGTCAAGATGGACATCGAAGAAGACGGTCGTGTCTACATTGCCACGCCGGATGAAGCGGCGGCGCAGCGGGCGAAAGAATGGGTGGAGCGCCTCACAAAGGACGTCGTCATCGGCGAAACGTATCTCGGCAAAGTCACGCGTCTCATGAAATTCGGCGCGTTTGTGGAAATTTTGCCGGGCAAGGAAGGCATGGTCCACGTGTCCCAGCTGGATCTCCGGCGCGTGGAAAAGCCGGAAGACGTCGTGCATGAAGGCGATGAAATCATGGTGAAAGTCATTGAAATCGACGACAAGGGGCGCATCAATTTGTCGCGCAAGGCGCTTTTGACGGAGAAACGTCCATGAGAGTGCGCGGATTTGAAATCGTGACGGAATGGGAGGGGAAAGGGATTCACCTCCCGGAGCGGAAGACGGAGAAAAGTGCCGGATACGACATGGAAGCAGGGGCCGCCGTCGATCTTTTGCCGGGGAAGGTGACCATCGTCCCGACCGGCCTCAAATCGTACATGCCGGACGATGAATATCTTGCGATTTTTGTCCGTTCCGGGCTGTCCATCAAGCGCGGCATCATGCTGGTCAATGGCACAGGAATTATCGACGCGGATTATTACGGAAACGCCGACAACGAAGGGCACATCATGGTGGCGCTCTACAATACGGGCGAGGATGTCGTCAAGATTGAAAAAGGAGATCGCATCGCGCAGGGGATTTTTCTGAAATACGGAAAAGTCGACGGCGACTCTGCCCAAGGAACGCGCAGCGGCGGCATGGGGAGCACGGGTGCCCGATGAGTATCGAAAAGGAAACACTTTTGAAACGCACGCCGGTTTTTGACGGGCGTCTTCTCAAAATTTACAATGACGACGTGGAAATCGCGGGGCAAGTGTCCTGGCGCGAAGTCGTCATTCATCCCGGCGCGGCGGCCATCATTCCAGTGACGGATCAAAAGGAAATCTTATTCGTGCGGCAATATCGCTACGCCGTCGAAAAGACGCTTCTGGAACTCCCGGCCGGGAAACTTGACGCGGGAGAGAATCCGGATGATTGCGCCGCAAGAGAGCTCACGGAAGAAACGGGATTTTCGTCTGCGCACATCCAAAAGCTTGGTGCGATCTGTACGACGCCCGGCTTTTGCAATGAGATGATTCACATCTACTTGGCCGATCAGCTGAAGCCGGCCTCGCAGCATCTGGACCCGGACGAATTTCTGGATGTTATCAAAATCCCTCTCGCCGAAGTGTGGAAAAAAATCGCCAACGGAGAAATCGAAGACGCGAAGACTTTGGCAGCTTTTGCGCTCGCAGCGGATCGATTGCGCGGGATGTGAAGGGAAGAGGGAAGAGGGAAGAGGGAAGAGGAGCCTGACTTTTGGGCTTCTTTTCTTTTGCGGCGTATGGTGTGATTTCTTTTGCAAGATAGAGATGAGGAGCAAAACTTTTTGTGTGCTCAGCTTTTATCGCATTAGATATGAATTGCTTCTGCAAGATAGAGATGAGGGGCGTGGCTTTATCGCGCTTGGATTTTGTGGCATTTCTGCCGAATGCTGCGTGCTGACAGGATATTGGAAAACTTTGCGACGCCTGCTTCTCTGTTCCCCTTGTTTGCGCGATAAATGGGAGGCGGTCATCGAAAAAGCTTGCCAAATGGCGAGGTTTCTGCTAATATATAGTCATAGCCCTGCTGTGCACGTGCAGCTTTCTTATTTTGAACCAACACCCTTACATAGGGAATCTGAGCCGGTGCGGGATGCCCATGCTTCTTCGGAAGAGCGGCGGAACGCATCGAGAAGTATCCCACCTGCATTTATGCAGTCTCAAAATAAAGCAATTACGACATGGTGGGGATGGAAACCAGACCGTCGGGATAGAGTATCCCGGCGGTTTTATGATGGATGAAATAGGTTGTGAAAAATATTTTCACAATTTTTTTTGTAGAAAATCACGCGGGGTGATTTCCTGCATTTGCCGTTCGGCAATTATCACACGGGGAGATTTCCCGCAGAACTCCTGTCGTTTTTCATTCTCTTTCTTCCCCGTGGAAGAAAGAGAACGAAACAAGAGAAAGAAGACGCCGCCAGATTGAAATTTTCCTGCGTTCCGGGGTGCTCGGATGCTCAGCCTTGCCAATGCTTACGTCGAAAGAGGCATG
>CAVEYT010000147.1:0-4118 GCA_963619995.1 Acutalibacteraceae bacterium
TTCTTCTGGAAGAAGGTGGCGCGAAGCGCCGGATGATGGCCGACTCTATGTAAAAAAACAGCTAAGCAAAGCCCGCCATTCCGCTTTATTTTCACATAGAGAAACCATCATTCGCCCCTACGGGGCACTGGCGACCGTCCACCGGAAGCTCGCCTCCCGAAGAAGGTTTGACCGGTACGCGCTTCGCGCGATTTTATAAAAATGCGCGAAGCGCATCCGCTTGCCCTCATCTCTATCAGCAGAAAAATATTTTGGACAAATGCCACAAAAGAAAAGAAGCACCCAAATGAGGCTCCTCATCTCTCATCTCTATCTTGCGTCCGGCAAAAAAGTTAAATCGCTGTCTGACGTCTGACCGTCTGACGTCTCAAGCACTATGAGCCGCCAAAAACTAACAGCTAGAAGCTAACAGCTAACAACTATCTTGCGCCTGCCGCAAAAGAAAGCAACAAAAAAGAAGAGCCAAATTCTGGCTCCTCTTTTTCGTTTCTATTTTTATTTCTGCTCGCCGAACCAAGTGTCCGAAATCTTGGCAATCGTCCCATCCTCTTTGAGGGCTTTGAGCGCTGCGTTGATTTCTTTCTGGAGATCGGTATTTCCTTTTTTCATCGCGACGGCAATCGGGCGACCCGTCGGTTTCTCGCTGCCTACGATCTTGAATTGGCTGTCCTTGCGGCCTGCGTAGTAGCGCGCGACCGGGCTGTCGATGACGACGGCTTCCACTTCGCCGGACTGGAGGCCTTTCAGCACATTTTCTTTCTGGTTGAAAGCGTGAATGCGTTCGGCGCCGATATCGATCGATTCCTTTGTCTGGCGCGTGCCGTCTTGCGTGCCGACGACTTTGCCGGCCAAATCTTTCCAGTCTTGGATCGTCGTGTCGTCCTTCTTGACGAGGATGGAGTAGCCCGGATTTTCGATGTAGGGATCGCTGAAGGTGAGCTCCTTTTTGCGCTCTTCCGTCATTTCGAAATCCGCCATGATGGCGTCGATTTTGCCGTCGACGGCCGCTTGCGTCAGATCGGAGAATGTGACGTCCTTGATTTCGAGTTTCGCGCCCATCTTATCGGCGATGGCGTGTGCCAGATCGATTTCAAATCCGACGACCTTGCCGGCCTCGTCTTTGAATTCCATCGGCGGATAGGCGATATCCGTCCCGACGCGCAGCACTTTCTCCGGCGTCTCGGCCTTCGGCGCCGGCTTGGCGGTATCGCCGCAGCCGCTCGCCAGTCCCAAAGCCAAAAGCCCCGCGAATGCCAAAGCCCATTTCATTTTTTTCATTCTGTGTCACCTCATAAGGAAACAATAAAAAACGGTGTACATTATTATATGCACCGCCGCCCTTTTTGCCTATACTTTCGGGGTATGAAATTTTCAGAAACTTCTAAGAGATGTATAGAATAAAAGTTATAGGGAGCCGGGAGCCCGGAGCAACGTGCTTGGCTGTATGTGTCAGGCGCAAGATAGTTATTAGCTATTAGCTTTTAGCTGTTAGTTTTTGGGCGTCTCATAGAGATTGAGACGTCAGACATCAGACGGCCAGACGTCAGACGGTGCTTTGCTTTTTGCGCGCATCGAGCTGCTATCCGCTTCCCGCGAACTGTGGACCGCGCGTGAGTAGCTACGGAACGCATCGGATGTGAGGACGGTAAACGGTAAACGGACGCGGATACCGGCGGCCATCTGATGCCTCAAGGAGAAGCACGACAAAAGCCCGGCTCCTCATCTCTATCTTGCGGAAGTTTTTCGCTCCGATGCCTCAAATCTCATCACGATAAAAGTCTTGCTCCCCATCTCTAGCTTGCGAAAGTTTTTGGCACCGATGCCTCAAGGGGAACCACAATAAAAGTCTTGCACCTCAACTCTATCAGCAGAAAGTTTTTTCATCGCCATTGCCACAAAAAAAGAGCAGGCGGAAAGTCCTGCTCCACATCTCTCATCTCTGCTTTTTATCTCTGCGCTTCCGTCGCTTCCGCCAGTTTCTCCATAAAAAATTTCGTATTCTCATACAGATCCGGGCCTTGCGTCTGGAGGGCGCCGCCGACGAGGAGGATGGTGTCTTCGCCGTAGGTTTTCAAAATGTCCGGGAAGAGTTGCCATTTCATGCCGCCGGCCGGGGCGGGGAAGATGGGGCGAATGGGGCCCATATCCGTCTCGGTGGCGGCGGCGATGAGGCGGCAATCTTCTTTGGACGGGGAGAAACGGCCGCCGAAGCTGGTGAAGATGACGGCGTCGGCTCCGGCGAGGCGGCTGAGCTGGCCGTAGTAGCAATAGGGGGACATGCCGGAGTTTCGTCCGAGGACGGCGCCGCCGGAAAAGCTCGGGTGAAGGAAAATCGGAAGGCGGAAATCGTCGGCTTCGGCGAGCTCGCGGACGAGAGAAAATCCCGTGAGTCCCGGGGCGACCATGATGCCGTCCGCGCCGAGCTCTTGGGCTTCCAGGGCGCGATGCAAAAGCGCGGTGCCGTCAGCGGTGCAATTCGGCACATAGAGCGTGTGGCCGCCGGTCTTCGCGTTCGCTTCCCGCACGGCTTCGACGCAGCGGGTGACGCGCTCGGTGAAGGGGGCGTAGCGTTGGTCGCAGAGGCTGTGATCGTCCTTGATGATGGGGCAGCCGCCGCGCGCCAAATCGTAAGCCATGCGAGCGAGGCCTTTCGCGTCGGTGCCGAGCGGCTTGATGACGGACATGAGAATGGGACCTTTCGGGATGCCGCAAAGATCGCGGAGGCCGCTGCGCCCCCATTTCGGTCCGGCAAATTCGCCGTATTGGCTTCGTCCGAGCGTGAAGGACAGCAGGCGGACACCGGCCGTGAGACTCGTGTTTCCGAATATCATATTCAAGAACTCGGTGAATTCGCCGCCGACGGCCTCCGGACTGTAGGAAATCGTCGCGACATAGGCGCCGGGTTCTTTTTCTTTGAGGTCCTCGATCCGGCCGACGATGCGGTCGGCGATCCAAGTGCCGTCGACGAGTTCATACGGGCATTCGACCGTCTGCTCGACGGCGACGGCAAAGGCGCGTTCTTTCGCTTCTTCGTAGGAGGCGGCGACGATGCGGTACGTGACGGTGAAGCGCTCCTCGGCCTCGACGGCTTCGGAAAGCTCGCGGAAGATAGAGCTGGCAAAAAAATCCTCTTGCACTTCGTCAAAAGGATTCCAATCGGTTTCTTTCATTTCATTCTCCTTTTTTATCGGCGGTGTCGCTCGCAATCCAATAGAGCGGGCGCTGCTGCGTTTCCTTGAAAATCCGGCTGATGTATTCGCCCACGATGCCCAAGGAAACAAGATTCAGGCTGCCGAAGAGGGACACGATGATGACCATGGTGGACCAGCCGGGGACGGCGTAATCCATGAGATAGCAGAAAAGCGCGTGCGCAATGAGCGCAAGGCCGAAAAGACCGGCCAGGACGCCGATGTAAAACGACATCCGAAGCGGCGCGGTGCTATTCGTCAGAATGCCGTCCATCGCAAAGTGGAGCATTTTTCGCATGGAAAATTTGGAAACGCCGGCATGGCGCGGCGGCGCGACGAATTCGACGATAGTCTGCCGATAGCCGAGGTTTCCGACGATGCCGCGGATGAAACGGCTGTGCTCGCGGAATTTCCGAAATGTCAAAATGGCCTTGCGATCCATGAGCCGGAAATCGCTGCCGCCGGGGCGAATCGGGCTGTCGGAAATGGCATTGATGAAGGCGTAGTAGCCGGACGAAGTAATGCGTTTCACAAAACCGGCGTCTTCGGTCGCGGTGCGGACGGTCTGCACGATGTCGTAGCCTTCGCGCCATTTTTCGATGAGCGTCGGAATGAGCGCGGGCGGATGCTGCAAATCGCCGTCCATCGTGATGACGGCATCGCCTTCGGCCAAATCCATGCCGCAGGTAATCGCAATCTGGTGCCCGAAATTTCGCGCGAAATGAATGGCGCGGACGTGGGGGTCGGACGCGGCAAGCGCCGTCAAAATTTCCTCGCTTTTATCGCGCGAGCCGTCATTGACGAAAAGAATTTCATACTCTTCGCCGAGCTCTTGCATGACACGCGTGACTTCGTCGTGGAAATAACGGATGTTTTCTTCCTCGTTGTACACGGGGGTGACGATGGATATCATAATGTCTCCTTTTTCTG
>CAVEYT010000148.1:0-1806 GCA_963619995.1 Acutalibacteraceae bacterium
CCAGAAAAGCAAAAGCAGAAAAGAAAAATGGATTGACGCAAAATCCCACGCGCCAATCCATTTTTCTTATCGAATTTGCTTCACCAGACCCTTCATTTTTCCGACAGAAATCCCGTCCGCCGACAAAACGGCATACGAAAAATCCCCTTCCTTCCAGGTCGCCGTGCGGACTTTCTTGCCGTCGCCCTTCATCGTCACCTGTTTCCCCTTCACGTCATACAGCGTTTCACTCGCATAATGATTGTAATCGCCGGAGACATCCTCGCCCTTTCCTTTGCGGACGCGAAGAATTTCCTTGCCGTCTCGATTGTAAATCACTTCCGCCAGCTCGCCGGGGATGGCCCGATACAGCGCCTCGGCTTTTTTGACACGCGGCAGCGTCATCGCAAAACCGGCGCCCTCCTGCATCCCGGACGCCGTCACATAATCACGAAACGGATTCGGCATTCCAATGAGCGGCTCCTTCTCTTTCACCGCTTCCGTGCGCGTCAACGTGATCACTTTCCCATCGATCGTGACGCACTCCGCATCATTGCCCAGCAACACGCGGAACAGAGAAATCGGCACAAATGTCACGCCATCCTTCACGCAGGGCGGCACGCCGAGCGAAAACGGAGCGCTCTTGACATCCATTCCCGTATTTCCCGGCACCACGACGTATGAATCCACGCCGACTTTGACCGTCGTGTGCATATTTCCATCGTCAAGCGAAATCGCGCCATCCCGTTCCGTCACGGAAAATCCGAGCTGCTCCGCCGTCTTCCGAAGCGGCACCATGAGCGCGGCCGTCACGTCCGTGTCTGCTTTCCCCGCCGTGCGAAGCGTGTACGTTTCCGGCTTGACGCCCCAATCCATCGTCATCGGCTCCGCGGCCGCCGTCCCCGCGCCGAGCAAAGCCGCCATCGCCGCTGCCATCCAAATGTTTCTCATCCCGCGCCTCCTTGCTAAATTCGTTTCCGAAAAACTTCTCTGCTTACTCTATCATAATTGCGCCCGTTTCACAAGAAATTTCCGCATGCCGTTTCCGAGCAAAAAGAAAAGCGGGACGAGCCCGCTTTGAAAGGGAGGGAAGAAACTTCCCAAAAGAGGGATCCGATGACATTTCCCTGCTGCCACCGAATCATGAGAGAGGAAGAATATAGGAAACTTCCGAGACGGAAGATATTTTCGATATCCGGAATGGAAACCCGGAGTCGGAGAATGGCGTTTCCCTTCGCCATCCTCGGAAATCTCACAGCAGCCGTCCTCGCAGCCGCCGCGAAATATCAATAAAAAAGCCCGCATCCCGACCGACGCAAGCTGACAAAAGTCTCGTAAAAGACGCGCCACCTTCCCATCGCTCGTAGGTCAAACGGTAACAAAAACAGGCAGTTCTCCTGACTTCGCTTCCTCGCCTTTCCGCCTTCCCGGGAAAATCCCAGTGACATTCTTGGATTGGCTCAGCTTCACAGTGGCGGGACCGTGCCGGATTCTGACCGGCTTCCCTATTAAGCCCTTACGGGCACCTGCTTCTCTTATGTATTCTATTGATGTCTGTATGATAGCACGCTTCCTCTTCCGTGTCAATGAAATATTTCGCCGCGGTCCGGTCTTTACCGTTTCCCGTTGTCCGTGTAACCGTTAACCGTGCGCCACATGGCAATAAAGCCGCATCACCCCATCAAGCCCTTTCAAGCCCTTTCAAGCTTTTACCCGCTATCCGTTTACCGTTCCTCACATCCGATGACAAACAAAGTTCCTCACGCACGGTTCACGGTTCACGGCCTACGGCCTACGGATGGCGGACTTTCATTTCCTCACCGCATA
>CAVEYT010000148.1:2578-4105 GCA_963619995.1 Acutalibacteraceae bacterium
AAGCCTTTTCAAGCTTTTAACCGCTATCCGTTTACCGTTTACCGTTCCTCACATCCGATGACAAACAAAGTTCCTCACGTGCGGTTCACGGTCCACGGTCCACGGATAACGGTTATCCGTCTTCCGTTTACCGTTTACCGTCCCTCACATCGCATGACAAACAAAGCTGCTCACGCACGGTCCACGGTCCACGGTCCACGGTCCACGGCTAACGGCCTACGGATGACGTCCCCTTCGTTTCCTTTTGTAAAAATTCCAAAAACACTTTCGCCGGGCCGAAGACGGGATTCAGCTTCCGCCACGCCAGCACCGTCGACGTCGTCAGCGCAGGCGCTAAGGGACGAAAAGTGTAGCGCGCGGGATCCAAATTCACCGTCGTCGCTTCGAGTGTCAAAAGCAAGGCGCCTTTTTGAGCGAATGGCAGCGAATTGCTGAGAAGATTGTGGGTGACGGCGATTTCCGGGAGGTCCGTTTGGATCCAATTCTTAAATTCGCCCTGCAAAATGGCGCGGCGACTCATCACAACCGTTTGCCCTTTCAAATCTTGCGGCGCGATGGTTTCCTTTTGCGCCAGCGGCGATTCCGGCGCCATCAAAATGCCCCACACATCCTTTTCCGGCAGGCGAATGAAATCGTGACTTCCGATTTCAATCGGCTCCATCATCACCGCGAAATCCAGCAGCCCGTGGTCCATCTGGTCTTTGAGCAAATCCGCCGACGCCGTGTAAATATCGAAACGAACACCCGGATATTTCTTCTGAAACGCCGGGATTTTTTCCAGAAACGCATTGCTTCCCGCGTACACACCGCTCCCGATCCGAATCTCGCCCACGACGTCCTGCCGCGTCTTGAAATCCGTTTCAATTTCTTCGGCCAGAAACAAAATGTCTTCCGCTTTCTTTCGGAGCATGACACCGGCCTCCGTGAGCGTCGTCCGTTTCCCGCGCGTAAAAAGCGGCGCCCCGAGCTCTTCCTCCAGCTGCGCAATCTGCCGCGACAGCGTCGGCTGCGTCACATGCAGCACCTCCGCCGCCCGCGAAATGCTCTCCTCGCGCGCCACCGCCAAAAAATATTTCAAAACCCGAAATTCCATCGCCGCACCCCTTTCGCATTCAAAAATCCTCTTCCCGATCTTGCCAAAAACATATTGCCAAAAAATCCGCCATCCGTTTACCGTTTACCGTCTACACATCCTATGTAGCGCGTACACTCTCACAATCGGTCCACAGAAAACAGCCATCACCTCAAACTCCGCCAAAGCCAAATTCCAGCCAAATCCGCCATCCGTTCACCGTTTACCGTCTACACATCCTATGTATCGCATACATTCTCACAATCGGTCCGCAGGAAACAGTCATCAGCAAAAACGCCGCCAAAATCAAGCAAACATAAAAGCCAGGCCCCTCATCTCTATCTTGCCCAAGCCATCATCGCAAACGCCGCCAAAGCCAAGCAAACAAAAAGCCGGGCCCCTCATCTCTCATCTCTCATCTCTCATCTCTCATCCCTATTATAATATTTTTATAA
>CAVEYT010000149.1:0-4093 GCA_963619995.1 Acutalibacteraceae bacterium
GTCTCGAGCTCTATGAGCCGCCAAAAACTAATAGCTAATAGCTAATAGCTAACAACTATCTTGCGCCTGAGCAGAAAACTAACCGCCTCACAAGGAGACAAACATGAAAAAGATTCTTTTGACCATATCCGGCATGCACTGCGCCGCTTGCGTTTCCCGGATTGAGAAAGTCACCGCGAAAATGGACGGCGTCGCCGAAGCCTCCGTGAATCTTATCACCGGGCGCGGGGAATTTTTGTGCGACGAGGCGAAAGTCGGCGAGGCGGATTTGATTTCCCGGATCGAGAAACTGGGATTTGGCGCGTCGGCCGCCGTCGATCCCGAGGAAGCGGAGCGGCGCGAAGAGAGGAAACGGCGGCTCTTGCTCATGATCGCCGGGCTGCTCTGGGCGCCGATGATGATCGGCATGGTCGGCGACATGACGGGCGCGTTTCCGCAGCTGCCCGCCCTTTGGCAATGCCTTTTGGCCGCGGCGGCGCAATTCGGGCCGGGGATGCTTTTCTATCGCGGCGCGTTTTTCGCCGTTCGGAGCGGCGCGCTCACGATGGACGTCCTCGTCGCGCTCGGCACCTCCGTCGCGTTTTTCTACAGCCTCTGGATGATGGCCCGCGGCATGCCGCATCTGTATTTCGAGACGTCGGCGGGGCTCATTTTCTTTATCCTTTTCGGGAAATGGCTCGAAGGCGCGGCGAAACGGCGGACCGGCTCGGCCATTCGCGAACTTTTGAAACTCTCCCCGCAGACGGCGCTCGTCTGGGACGGGCATACATTTGTCGAGAAACCGGCGAAGACCATCCTGGTCGGCGATCTCCTCCTCGTCCGCGCGGGCGATCGCATTCCGGCGGACGGCGTCGTGACGGACGGGGCGACGACGGTCGATGAATCGATGGTGACCGGCGAAAGCCTTCCCGTCGAGAAGCACGCGGGCGACGCCGTCATCGGCGCCACGGTCAATGCGAGCGGCGCGTTTCAAATGCGAGCCGAGCGCGTCGGCAAAGAATCCGTGCTCGGGACCATCATCGCCACCGTCGAAGCGGCGCAGACGTCCAAAGCACCCGTGCAGCGCTTCGCCGATCGCGTCGCCGGCGTCTTCGTGCCGGTCGTCATTGCGATTGCCGCCGCCACGGGCCTCATCTGGTTCGTTTTGACGGGAAATACGGAATCGGCGCTCATGCACGGGACGGCCGTCCTCGTCATCGCCTGCCCGTGCGCGCTGGGCCTCGCGACGCCGACGGCCGTCATGGTCGGCTCCGGCATCGCCGCGAAAAAAGGCGTCCTCTTCCGCGCGGCCGCCGACCTGGAGCGCCTCGCCGCCGTCCGCACGCTCCTTTTCGACAAGACCGGCACGATTACGAAAGGCGCGCTCTCCGTCACGCATACGAAGTTTGAAGGAAACGGGAAATCCCGCGCTCTGTCTTTGCTGCTTGCCTTGGAGCAAACATCCTCGCATCCGATCGCCGCCGCTTTATGTCAGCACGCCAAAAACGCCGCACCGGTGAAAATCGATGCGGCGGAAACGCTGCCGGGTCGCGGCGTGCGGGCGCTGTGTGACGGAAGAAACATTCTCTGCGGAAACGAACGTTTCCTGCGGGAAGAAGGCGTAGCAATTCCTGAATGGGGGACGGCGACGTGGGAAGAGGAAGGCGCGTCCGTTTCCTTTTTGGCCGAAGACGGAAAGCTGCTGGCCGCTTTCGGCGTGAGTGACACGCTGCGCGAAGAAGCGCCGGAAATCATTTCCCGGCTCACGAAAGAAGGCATCACGCCGTGGCTTGTCACGGGCGACAATCCGAAGACCGCCGCGTACATCGCGCGCCTCGCGGGGATTTCCCACGTCCGTGCCGGTGTCCTGCCGGAAGAAAAAGCGAAAATCGTCACGGAATTGCAGCAAGAAAACGGCCTCGTCGCCATGGTGGGAGACGGCATCAATGACGCCCCGGCGCTCGCGGCCGCCGACGTCGGCATCGCCATGGGCAGCGGCACCGATGCGGCGGTGGAAACGGCGGGCGTCGTCCTCCTCCGCGCCGACCTTCACGCCGCCGCCGAAGCCATCCGCATCAGCCGCCGCACACTCAAGACTATCCGCGAAAATTTCTTCTGGGCGCTCATTTACAACGTGATTGGCATCCCGCTCGCGGCATTCGGCATCCTCTCCCCGATGCTCGCCGGCGCTGCCATGGCCTGCAGCTCCGTCTCCGTCGTCCTGAATGCGCTGCGGATGAAATGGGGAAAGAATTGAGAATTGAGAATTGAGAATTGAGGGGCGCGGCGTTCGCGCCTCTTTTCTTCTGCGGCGTTTGCGGTGAAAGCCGGGAGAGCGTGCTCGGCTTTTCTGCTCAGGCGCAAGATAGTTGTTAGCTATTAGCCGCTAGCTGTTAGTTTTTTGCGTCTCATAGTGCTCGAGACGTCAGACGTGTCACCGTGAACCGAGCGTGAGTAGCTTGACATTCCTGCGATGTGACAGACGGTAAACGGTAAACGGATAACGGAGAACGTCAATCAGCTCCATGAGCGCAAAAAGCAAAGAATCGTCTGATCGTCTGACGTCTTTGCCTCTATGAGACTCAAAAAAAACTAATAGCTAAAAACTAGTAACTAATAACTATCTTGCGCCTGACACAAAAAGCTGAGCACTCCTAATTCCCGCCCTCACAAAGGTACACTATTTCCGTTTCCCTATGACTTAAAGGCACAATAAATACCCGATTGACGAAAAGAGTATATATCTTTTCCCTTCCCATCGTCCGCATTTGTGATATAATTGTTTCAGATATCCAATATGTTTTTTGCCTATGGCAAGATTTTTTAAAGAGGTGCGATTATGGCTTACAATCCTTATGAAAACATGCTTCACGTCCTGGACAAGGCAGCGGAAAAGCTCGGCATTTCCCGGAATGAATACGAATTCGTTCGTTATCCGGAGCGCGAACTCACCGTTTCCCTTCCGATCGTCATGGACGACGGCCACACGGAAGTCTTCTCCGGCTACCGCGTGCAGCATTCCACGGCGCGCGGCGCGGCCAAGGGCGGCATCCGTTTCCATCCGGATTCCGACGAAAACGAAGTGAAAGCGCTCGCGGCTTGGATGACGATCAAGAACGCGATTGGAAATATCCCCTACGGCGGCGCCAAGGGCGGCATCAAAGTCGATCCGCACAAGCTTTCCCAGCGCGAACTCCAGCGCCTCACCCGCACCTACATCCGTCGGATCGCTCCCTTCATCGGACCCGACAAAGACGTTCCGGCGCCGGATGTGAATACAAACGGCCAGATCATGGCTTGGATTGCCGATGAATACAGCACGATGTCCGGCGAATGGACACCGGGCGTCGTCACCGGGAAACCGATTGTGACCGGCGGCTCCCTCGGACGCAACGAAGCGACCGGCCGCGGCCTCACCTACACGCTTTCGACTTGGTGCGAAAAGAACGGCCTTGCGATGAAAGACCTCACGCTCGCCGTCCAGGGCTTCGGCAATGTCGGCAGCGTCGGCGCGCTCCTCATGCATCGCGAAGGCGTGAAAGTCATCGCGATCGGCGATATCGACGGCTCCCTCTACAATCCGAACGGCATCGACGTCGAAGCGGCGTATGAATATGCGAATTCCCACGGCCGCTCCCTCAAAGGTTACGAAGAAGCGGGCGCGACCATCATCCCGAATTCGGAACTTTTGAAACTGAAAGTCGACGTCCTCTTCATGGCAGCGCTCGAAAATCAGCTCCATGCCGGCACGATGGAAGACGTACAGGCCCGTGTCGTCCTCGAAGGCGCGAACGGCCCGACGACCGAAGAAGCGGACGATTACTTTGAAAAGAAAGGCATCGAAGTCCTCCCCGACGTCATGTCCAATGTCGGCGGCGTCGTCGGCTCCTATTACGAATGGGTGCAGAACAAGACCGGCCTTTACTGGACGGAAGAAGAATACAATGACCGCCTCAAAAAGAACATGAGACAGTCCTATGAAGACGTGGACGCCCTCCGCAAACAATACGGCGTGACGTTCCGCCTCGCTTCCTACATGCTCGCTCTCAAGCGTGTCGTCGAAGCGCAGAACACCCGCGGATTCCTCGGATAAAAGAAGAAACAAAAACGCGGC
>CAVEYT010000150.1:0-4086 GCA_963619995.1 Acutalibacteraceae bacterium
CTTTCCTGTCGTCCGTTGTCCGTTTTCCGTTCACCGTTTACCGTTCGTCACATCCGATGACAAACAAAGCTGCTCACACACGGTCCACGGTCCACGGTCCACGGTCCACGGTTATCCGTTTACCGTCCGTTACATCGCATGAATCCCAAAGCTGCTCACGCACGGTGAACGGTAAACGGTTCACGGTTACACGGACGACGAGCAGGTCACACCGAGGCCGCCGCTTCCATTGCCGGGTAGGCCGCTTCGATGGTTTTCTCGATATCTTCGTCCGTATGGGCATAAGACAGGAAGAGCGTCTCATAGGGCGACGGGGCGAGATAGATGTGGCGATCCAGCATGGAAAGAAACCACGCTTTGAATTGCGCCGCGTTGCAAGCGCAGGCGTCTTGGTAGTTTCGTACGTCTTTTTCGGAGAAGAAAATGCCAAACATGGAGCCCGATTGGTGGCAGACGAGGGGGACGCCGGCTTTTTGTGCCGCGTCTTTCCAGCCGGCCAGCAATGTCTTCGTTTTGGTTTCCAAAATGGCGTCGAAATTCGGCACGGCGGCCATTTGTTTCAGCGTCTCAATGCCGGCGGTGACGGCCAAGGGATTGCCGGAGAGCGTGCCGGCTTGGTAAACGGAGCCGTCGGGCGCAATGCAGTTCATAATCTCCGCCTTGCCGCCGTAAGCCGCTGCCGGAAGGCCGCCGCCGATGATTTTTCCCAGGCACGTCATGTCGGGGCGAATGCGGTATCTCGCCTGCGCGCCGTGGAACGTCGTACGGAAACCGCACATGACTTCGTCGAAAATCAAGACGGTGCCATGCGTTTCCGTCTCGCGGCGCAATGTTTCCAAGAAACCGGAAACGGGTGGCACGCAGCCCATATTGCCGGCGACCGGCTCCACGATCACGGCGGCGATCTCGTCCCCTTGCGCAGCCATCACGGCGCGAAAGGCGTCGCTGTCATTGTACGGCACGACGAGGGTGTCTTGCGCGGTGCCTTTTGTGACGCCGGCGCTGTCGGGACTGCCGAATGTCGCGGCGCCCGATCCCGCTTTGACGAGGAGGCTGTCGCCGTGACCGTGATAGCAGCCCTCAAATTTCAGAATTTTATCTCGTCCGGTGTAGCCGCGAGCCGCGCGAAGGGCGCTCATCGTCGCTTCGGTCCCGGAATTGACCATGCGCAATTTTTCGACGGACGGATAGATTTCGTGAATGAGCGCCGCGATTTCCGTTTCCATCGGCGTCGGCGCCCCGTAAGATGTGCTTTTCTCGGCCGCTTTTTGAATGGCGGCGACCACGGCGGGATGCGCGTGTCCCAAGACCATCGGCCCCCAGGATCCCACGTAATCGATGTATGTGTTGCCGTCGATGTCGGTGATGTGCGAGCCCTTCGCTGAGGCGATGAAGGGCGGCGGGCAGCCCATGTGCGGATAGGAACGGACGGGGCTGTTGACACCGCCGGGCATGAAACGGCGCGCTTCTTCAAAAGCTGCTTTTGATTTTGTCAGGTCTATCATTTTCCGGCGTCCTCCTTCAGCCATTTCGCCACATCCGGCGCATGATAGGAAATGATGATATCGCTCCCGGCTCGTTTCATGGACAGAAGCGATTCCAGGACAATGCGTTTCTCGTCGATCCAGCCCTTGGCCGCGGCGGCTTTCACCATGGCGTATTCGCCGGACACATTGTAGACGGCGACGGGGCGGTCGATGCGTTCCCGCACTTGGCGGACGATGTCCAGATAGGCCAGCGCCGGCTTCACCATGATGATATCGGCGCCTTCTTCCATGTCGAGATCGACTTCTTTCATGGCCTCGCGGCTGTTTGCGGGATCCATTTGGTAGCCGCGCCGGTCGCCGAATTGCGGCGCGGAATCGGCGGCGTCGCGGAAAGGACCGTAGTAGCCGGAGGCGTATTTCACGGCGTAGGACATAATGGAAACGTCCGTCAAATCGTTCGCATCCAGCGTTTCCCGAATTTTCGCGATGCGCCCGTCCATCATATCCGAGGGCGCGATGATGTCCGCGCCGCATTCGGCCTGGGAGAGCGCGACTTTGGCCAAGAGATCCAGTGTGGCGTCGTTATCGACCTCACACCCTTTGAGCTTGCCGCAATGGCCGCTCTTCGTGTATTGGCAAAGGCACACATCGCCGACGATGACGAGCTCCGGCACGGCCTCTCGAATGGCGCGGATGGCGCGCTGTACCGGACTTTTCATGTCCCATGCGGAGGAGCCGATATCATCTTTGTATTCCGGCAAACCGAAAATTTCCACCGCCGGAATGCCGAGCGCATAGATTTCTTCCGCCATTTTGACGGCATTGTCCACGGAGAGATGATACTGCCCCGGCATACTGGAAATTTCTTCTTTGATCCCGCTGCCCGGCACGACGAAAAGCGGATAGACAAAATCGGTGACGGCCAAAGCGTTTTCTCTGACCATGGCGCGAATCGCCGCCGTCTTTCTCAGGCGACGGGGACGAAGTGTATTCAATTTCATTGGTTTCCTCCATGACAATACGTTTCAATGGCTTCCACGAGGCCGTCGATGGTGTAAACGTCCGATATGATCGCGGGCGCGAAGCCGTATTCCCGACAGGTGTCCGCCGTGATGGGGCCGATGCAGGCGAGTGTCACGCCGGACAATAATGTTTCCTTGCCCCGGATCAGTGTCATCAAATTGCGCACCGTGGATGAGCTGGTAAAGGTGATGATGTCGACTTCTCGCTTTTCCAAAAGATCCAGCAGCGCCGCTCGATGCGCCGTGTCCGCTTCCGTGCGATACGCTTCCGCCACGTCCACAAAAGCGCCGGCCGCCCGCAGCCCTTCCGGCAAGATGCCTCTGGCTTCTTTGGCGCGGGGAATGAAAATTTTCTCGCCCGGTTTCAAAGATTTCTTCATTTCCGCCAAAAGGTCTTCCGCTTTGTAATCAGAGGGCACGCAATCGGCACGAAGTCCGTACGCGTGAAGCGCCTTGGCCGTCACGGGACCGATGCAAGCCACTTTGGCCTTTCCCAAAGCGCGCACGTCTTTTCCTTTCGCAAAAAGGCGATCAAAGAAACATTGCACGCCGTTCTGGCTGGTCAGCACGAGCCAATCATAGCTCTCAATCTGCGCGATGCCTCGGTCCAATCCCGCGAAATCATCGGACGGCGCCGCAATCGCAATGGTGGGGATTTCATGGCACATAGCGCCCTTGGCATCCAAAATTTGCACGAGCTTGGAGGCCTGACTGCGAGAACGCGTCACGACGATCCGTTTCCCGAAAAGCGGACGATTGTCAAACCAATTCATCGTCTCGCGAAGGCGGACCACATCGCCGACGACGAAAACGGCCGGCGGGCGAATGCCGAGCCGCTCCACGTCTTGGGCGGCGTGCGCGAGCGTCGTGGTGTACGTTTCCTGATACGGACGCGTCCCCCAGCGGACGAAAGCGGCCGGCGTGGTCGGCGCTCTGCCATGCTCCATGAGCCGCGAGGCAATCATCGCCGTATGCCCCACGCCCATCAGGAAAATCAGCGTATCCACGCCGCCCGCCAATTTGTCCCAATGGATGGACGACGCCGCCTTCGTGGGGTCTTCATGCCCGGTGACGACCGCAAACGACGCCGCCACACCGCGATGCGTCACGGGAATGCCCGCATAGGCCGGCGCCGCAATCGCCGATGTGACGCCCGGCACTTCTTCAAACGGAATGCCATGCGAGCGCAGCACTTCAATCTCTTCGCCGCCGCGCCCGAACACGAAGGGATCGCCGCCTTTGAGCCGTGCGACAATCTTTCCTTCCGCGCCTTTTTGTGCCAAAAGCGCGCTGATTTCAGACTGCTTCATCGTATGATTTCCGGCCGACTTCCCGACGTAAATATATTCGCTGCCCGGCCTCGCATATTTCAAAATGCGTGCGTCCGCCAGGTAATCGCCGACGACGACATCCGCTTCCGCAAGGCAACGCCGGCCCTTCAGCGTCAAAAGTTCCGGATCGCCCGGCCCGGCTCCGATCAAATACACTTTCCCTTTTTTCATGTGGTTCTCCTCATCCATGCCACTGATAGAGCTGCGAGAAATATTTTTGCATTTTCTCGCAGCTCTTTTTTTATA
>CAVEYT010000151.1:0-4084 GCA_963619995.1 Acutalibacteraceae bacterium
CGCCGCATTTATAAAATATCGCCGAAGGCGACACCTGCACTGCTAACTGCTCACTACTAACTGCTAACTTTTTACGTCTGACTTCTCGATCTCTATGAGCCACCAAAAACTAATAGCTAACAGCTAACAGCTAATAGCTATCTTGCGCCTGAGCAGAAAAGCCGAGACGCACCCTTCCCACAAAAAAAGAGCTGTGAAACAAAAGTTCACAACTCTTTTTTTACTTTCGTGGAAACGTCGCACCGCGCCGCAGGGCTTCTATCGCCTCTTTGGCGGCTCGTTGCGCGGCTTCTTTTTTATTTTTACCGACGCCGCAGCCGAGTTTCTTTCCATTGACCGACAGCTCCATCCAGATGGTTTTGTCGTGATCGGGGCCTTCGTCGCGGACCATTTCGTAATGAATCTCGACTTCGCCGTGCTTTTGCACGATTTCCTGCAAATCGGATTTGTAATCGTGGTCGTATTCGCCGCGGTCGATGAGGTCCAGAAATTTCTTCAGATGGCTCAGGATGAAACGGGATGCGACTTCGTAATTGTTGTCGAGATAAATCGCGCCGATGACGGCTTCAAAGGCGTTTCCTAAAATGGAAACACGTGTGCGGCCGCCGCCGGCTTCTTCGCCGCGACCGAGGCGCATGAAGTCGCCAATGTGAAATTTCGCCGCACATTCCGCGCACGCCGGTTTGCAGACGGCGCTCGCTTTCGCGCGGGTGAGCTCGCCTTCCGGCCAATGCGGAAATCGGAGAAACAGATACTCGCCGACGACGAGATCCAGGACGGCGTCGCCCAAAAATTCGAGGCGTTCATTGTCGTGAATGGTCTCGCTCTTATGCTCATTCGCATACGACGTGTGCGTGAGGGCCGTATTCAAGAGTTCCACATTTTGGACGGGGATGTCGTTGTCTTTTGCAAATTGTCGCACAGCCGCGAGCCGTGCCTCTTGCTCGTTTCTCATTTTAATCTTCGTAGCGGCGGAGGACGATGACGGCATTGTGGCCGCCGAATCCAAACGAATTGGACATGGCGACGTCGACCTTGGCCTCGCGCGCGCCTTCCGTGACGTAATCCATATCGCATTCCGGGTCGCGTTCTTTGAGATTGATCGTGGGGTGAATCTTCTGATCGCGAATCGAGAGCGCGCACACAATGGCTTCGAGCGCACCGGCCGCGCCCAAGAGATGGCCGATCATGGATTTCGTGGAGCTCACCGGCACTTGATACGCGCGCTCGCCGAAGAGCGTCTTCATCGCCGCCGTCTCATTCAGATCGTTCAAATGCGTCGAGGTACCGTGCGCATTGACGTAGGAAACGTCGTCCGGCGTGAGACCCGCATCGCGAATCGCATTTTCCATGCTGCGGAGCTGGAGTGCGCCGCCGGGCGCCGGAGCCGTCATGTGATACGCGTCGCCGCTCATGCCGTAGCCGGAAAGTTCCGCGTAAATTTTGGCGCCGCGCGCTTTAGCGTGGCTGAGTTCTTCCAAAATCAAAACGCCGGCGCCTTCGCCCAGCACGAAACCATCGCGCCGCGCATCAAAGGGGCAGGACGCTTCTTCCGGCGGGCAATCGCGCGAGGAGAGCGCCTTCATCGCCGCAAAACCGGCCATCGGCGTCTTGCACACCGCCGCCTCCGTCCCGCCGGCGAAAATGACGTCCGCATCGCCGCACTGGATAAGCCGCAGCGCCAGCCCAATCGAATTCGTCCCGGACGCGCAAGCCGTGACATCTGTCAAGACCGGTCCCTGCAGGCCGAAATGAATGGAAACTTGGCCGGCTGCCATATTCGCAATCATCATCGGGACCGCAAAAGGATTCACCTTGGACGGCCCGCGATTTTCAATCTTGAGCACCGTTTCTTCCGTCGTCGCAATCCCGCCGATGCCGCTGCCGATCAGAGAGCCGCAACGCGTCGGGTCTTCTTTTTCGATATCGAAATTCGCATCCTTGGCCGCTTCGATCGCCGCCGCTATCGCAAATTGCGTATTGCGATCCATGTGCCGCGCCGCTTTCTTGTCGCCGACATACGTTTCCGCATCAAAATCCTTCACTTCGCCCGCAATCTTGACGGGAAAATCCGTCGTGTCGAATTCCGTGATGGGGCCGACGCCGGATTTTCCGGACAAAAGCGCCTCCCAAAACGTCTCGGTCCCGATGCCCACCGGAGACACGACGCCGAGGCCGGTCACGACGACTCTTCTTTTCTCCATTCTATCTACCTTTCTCTCTCAAACCGATTCTATCCTTTTGACCGTCTTCCGTCTTCCGTTTACCGTTGACCGTTTACCGTGTGTCACATGGGGGGTGAAAGCTTGAAAAGGCTTGATGTTTGTGCTTCTCACTTTTTCATGCTTTTCCATGTTTAGCTTTGGCGGATGGCTTGAAAAGCTTGATGTTGGTGCTTCTCGCTTTTAAGACAAAAGCAAAACAACGAATGTGATGCAAGCCTTTGCAAGCCTTTGCAAGCCTTTGCAAGCCTTTGCAAGCCTTTGCAAGCCCTTTCAAGCCTTTTCAAGCCCTTTCAAGCCTTCCGCCTCCCATGACCACCAAGCCAATCACGCCCGGTTCACGGTTCACGGGAAACGGAAAACGGTTTCCTTACAACGCACGAGAATCCCTCCCAAAAGCAGAGAACGCTTTTTCCGCTTTTGGGAAGCATCCTCCGAAAAAGAGGGAGCGGTCGATCCCGTCTCCCTCTCTTTCGGAATGCTCGGTATTTCATTTTGAAACGTCGCATCAGTGCGCCTGCGAATCGATGTAGTCGACCGCATCGCGGACCGTCTTAATCTTTTCTGCGGAATCGTCCGGGATTTCAATCTCGAATTCTTCCTCAAACGCCATAATCAACTCTACGATGTCGAGAGAATCGGCACCGAGATCGTCGATGAATGTGGAATCGATTTGGACATCAGCGTCCGCCACGCCCAGCTGATCGACGACGATTTTTTTGACTCTGTCAAATGTGCTCACTCTTTTCACCTCCTTCATTTGGTTTCCTTGGAATCACGGATGGCCCCGCGAAATCTTTCATGACGCCATCCGTGATTCCATATTTGCTTATTGTATCATCCCTATGCAAATCAAGCGATACGAAATGACACAATCACAGCCCCATTATATTACATGACCATGCCGCCGTCTACCTTCAAAACTTGGCCGGTGATGTACGCCGCATCGTCGGAGGCCAGGAAACACACCGCGCGCGCGACGTCTTCCGGCTGTCCCATGCGCGAAAGCGGCACGGAGCGGAGCATTTCTTCTTTGATATTGTCCGGAATCACGGCCGTCATGGACGTCTGAATGAAACCGGGTGCCACGGCGTTCACGCGAATGCCGCGACCGGCGAGTTCTTTCGCCGCCGTCTTCGTGACGCCGATTACGCCCGCTTTGGCCGCCGAGTAATTGATCTGGCCGATGTTTCCCGTGATGCCGACGACGGATGCGATATTCACAATCGCACCGCTGCGCTGCTTCATCATGATGGGCGCGACGGCTTTGATGGTCAAGAAGCAGCTCTTGAGATCGATATTGATGACCGAATCCCAATCGGCTTCCTTGAGACGCATGAGCAGGCTGTCGCGGGTGATCCCGGCGTTATTGACGAGGAGATCGAGACGACCGAATTGCTCTTTGATCGTGGCAAACATCGCTTCCACGTCCGCTGCCTTGGACACGTCGCCCGGGACGATGATGGCGCGGCCGCCTTCTTTTTCAATGGCGTCCTTCACTTCATTGGCTTCGTCTTCAAAACCCGCCAAATAATTGACAGCCACTGTGAATCCTCTTTGCGCCAGCATGATGGCGGTGATGCGCCCGATGCCGCGCGAGGCGCCGGTGACGAGAGCTGTCTTTTCCAAATTTTCCATGTTTCTTCCTCCTACAAAATGAAATGAAATTTGTGCGGCTGCGAAAAATTTTTTTCGCAGCGTTTTTATAGAAAATCATGCGGGGTGATTTTCCGCGGTCGCCGTTCGGCGATGATCACGCGGGGTGATTGCCCGCAGTTGCCGTTCGGCAATAATCACGCGGAGTGATTTCCCGCAGAACTCCTGTCGTTCTTCATTTCCTTTCTTTCCCGGGAAAGAAAGGA
>CAVEYT010000152.1:0-4060 GCA_963619995.1 Acutalibacteraceae bacterium
TGGAAGGATTACGACCGCTTCATGCATCCCGTCCTCCGAAAGAATTTGCCGGAAAAAGGGAACGGATGAAACGGTAGCGGCTTGCATGGAAAACTTTATTTTCACATAGAGGAACCATCATCCGGCCCTTCGGGCCACTGGCGACCGTCCACTGGAAGGTCGCCTCCAGAAGAAGGCTGAGCGATGGCGGCCTTCGGCCGCGTTTTAATAATTGTCGCGGAGCGACACCGCTAAAGTCTGACGTCTGATGTCTGATTGTCTGACGTCTCGACCTCTATGAGCCACCAAAATCTAACAGCTAACAGCTAAAAGCTAATAACTATCTTGCGCCTGTCGAAAAAGCGCAGCAGGCATCTGACGCATGACGTCTCCATCTCCATGATCCGCCAGCTGCTAACTACTAACTACTCACTGCTAACTTTCCCGACAGATACACCCGGCGACGTAGTAAAAAAGTCGGCTTGCTTTGGGGAAAAGTTTGCAAATTTTTTATTGACAGGAAACCGACGCGATGATATAGTAGTGACGTTGCGCCGGTTTTTTGCGCGCAAAAGCAGGTGAAAAGATGAAGCTGGAAGAACTCAAAAAATCCGTTTTCGTAGTGGGAATCAAAGAAACGGCGCGGGCGATTGAGAAGGGTGAGGCCGTGCATGTCTTTGTGGCGGCGGACGCCGATGATCGTGTCGCGCTTCCTTTGAAAGAAGCTTGTGCGGACAAAAAAGTCCCGATGACGACGGATGTTTCCAAAGCGGATTTGGGCAAAGCCTGCGGTATCAAGGTGAAGGCTGCGGCAGCGGCCGTATTATCCCGGTAATATCTGCGGAGACTTAGGGAACAGCTGATTCAATCGCAAAATAAGATAACGATTGAATCAGCGCTTCTCCGGTTTCCGCAGATCCATTATAAATTTCCATTTGAGAAAGGAGGTGCCAAGATTGCCGACAATCAATCAGTTGGTTCGTAAGGGCAGACAGACCCTGACCTATAAGGCAAAGACCCCGGCACTGAAGCAGTGCCCGCAGAAGCGCGGCGTCTGCACGAGAGTGTACACCGCGACCCCGAAGAAGCCGAACTCCGCGCTTCGTAAGGTGGCTCGTGTGCGTCTGACGAACGGAATCGAAGTTTCCGCTTACATTCCGGGCGAAGGACACAATTTGCAGGAACACAGCGTCGTCCTCATCAGAGGCGGCCGTGTCAAGGATCTTCCGGGTGTTCGTTATCACATCATCCGCGGGGCGCTCGATACCGTAGGTGTCAAGGACCGCAAGCAGAGCCGTTCCAAATACGGCGCAAAGGGCGACAAGAAATAATATTTCTTCTATCCCGTTTTTTTGATAACCAACATCGTTTAAGGAGGAAACTTACATGCCGAGAAAAGGTGCAGTTCCGAGACGTGACGTGCTGCCGGATCCCGTGTACGGTTCCAAGGTGGTCACCCGTCTTATCAATAAGGTGATGCTCGACGGTAAAAAGGGCGTCGCCGAATCGATTGTCTATGGGGCATTCGATATCGCTCAGTCGAAACTGGGCAAAGAGCCGCTGGAAATTTTTGAGCAGGCTTTGAACAACATTATGCCGGTCCTCGAAGTCCGTGCCCGTCGTGTGGGCGGCGCGAATTACCAGGTGCCGGTGGAAGTCAGAGCGGATCGTCGCCTGACGCTGGGTATCCGCTGGTTGGTAGGCTTCGCCAGAAAGCGCAGCGAGCGCAAGATGGAAGAACGCCTGGCCGGCGAATTGATGGACGCTTTCAACAATACGGGCGCGGCCGTCAAGAAGAAGGAAGATACCCATAAAATGGCAGAGGCGAACAAGGCCTTTGCACATTATCGCTGGTAATTGGGATAAGGAGAAACTATCGTGGGCAGAGAATTTCCGCTTGAAAAAACAAGAAATATCGGCATCATGGCGCACATCGATGCCGGCAAAACGACGACCACGGAACGTATTCTCTTCTACACCGGTGTCAATCATAAGATCGGCGAAGTCCATGAAGGCGCAGCCACGATGGACTGGATGGCGCAGGAACAGGAACGTGGCATTACCATCACGTCCGCTGCGACGACCTGCCATTGGAAAGGCTATCGCGTCAATATCATCGACACCCCCGGTCACGTGGATTTCACGGTAGAAGTGGAACGTTCTCTCCGTGTACTGGACGGCTCCGTGGCCGTATTCAGTGCGAAAGACGGCGTGCAGACGCAGTCTGAGACGGTCTGGAGACAGGCCAGCACGTACCATGTCCCGCGTATCGCTTTCATCAATAAGATGGATACCACGGGCGCGAATTTCCTTCATGCCGTCCAGACGATGAAGGATCGCCTCCATGCGAATGCGATTGCGATGCAGCTGCCGATCGGCGCGGAAAATACGTTCGTCGGCATCGTGGATCTGTTGACCCGCAAAGCTGAAATCTACAAGGACGACAAGGGTACGGAAATCGAAATCACCGACATTCCGGAAGAGATGAAAGCAGACGTCGAAAAGTATCGCGAAATCATTTGCGAGACGGCGGCGGAAGCGGACGAAGCTTTGATGGAAAAATATCTGGAAGGCGAAGAACTTTCCATCGATGAAATCAAAGCGGCGCTCCGTAAGCAAGTCATCGCTTGCGAAGTCTACCCGGTCTTCTGCGGTTCCGCGTACAAGAATAAAGGCATCCAGATGCTTCTCGATGCCGTCATCGATTACCTGCCGGCTCCGACCGATGTCCCGCCGGTCAATGGGATCGATCCGAAGACGGAAGAACCGCTGACGCGCGAATCCTCCGACAAAGCGCCGATGTCCGCATTGGCCTTCAAGATCATGAGCGATCCCTACGTCGGGAAACTCGCGTATTTCCGCGTGTACTCCGGCGAAGTGCATCAGGGCACCTACGTCTTGAATTCCACCAAAGGAAAGAAAGAACGCGTCGGTCGTATTCTCCAGATGCACGCGAACAACCGGAAGGAAATCGAGATTGCGTATTCCGGTGACATCGCGGCCGCTGTCGGCTTCAAAGATGTCACGACGGGCGATACGCTTTGCGATGAAGCGAATCCGATCATTCTGGAAAAGATGGTCTTCCCGGATCCGGTCATTTCCGTCGCGGTCGAACCGAAGACGAAAGCCGACCAGGAAAAGATGGGCGTCGCTCTTTCCCGCCTGGCCGAAGAAGATCCGACATTCCGCGTCCATACCGATCCGGAATCGAATCAGACGATCATCTCCGGGATGGGCGAGCTTCACCTCGATATTATCGTCGATCGTATGAAACGCGAATTCAACGTTGATGCGACGGTCGGGAAACCCCAGGTCGCCTATCGCGAGACCATTCGCAAACAAGTCGAAGCCGAAGGCAAATTCGTCCGTCAGACGGGCGGCCACGGCCAGTACGGTCACTGCTGGCTTCGTCTGGAACCGCAGGAACCGGGCGCCGGTTTCTCGTTTGAAAACAAAATTGTCGGCGGCGTCATTCCGAAGGAATTCATCGGACCGGTCCAGGCCGGTGCCGAAGCAGCCATGGAAGACGGCGTCGTAGCCGGGTACCCGATGGTCGATATCAAAGTCACCGTATTCGACGGCTCCTACCATGATGTCGACTCCTCGGAAATGGCCTTTAAGGTCGCAGGCTCCATGGCTTTCAAAGCCGGTGCGAAGAAGGCGGATCCCGTCCTCCTCGAACCGTACATGAAAGTCGAAGTCGACGTCCCCGAATCCTACATGGGCGACGTCATCGGCGGCCTCAACTCCCGTCGCGGACGCATCGAAGGCATGGAAACGGAAAACGGCGATTCCAAGATTCGCGGTTTCGTCCCGCTGTCCGAAATGTTCGGCTATGCGACGGATCTGCGCAGCACGACGCAGGGCCGCGGCACCTTCACGATGACATTCGATCATTACGAAGAAGTGCCGAAAGCCATCTCGCAGCAGATTACCGAGCAGCGCCTCGGAAAATAATTTTCATTCGGCTTCCGCTTTTGGAAACGGAAACCGGGCATATTTCTATATTTCCATAAGGAGACAGAAAAATGGCAAAAGCACATTACGAAAGAACCAAGCCGCATGTCAACATCGGCACCAT
>CAVEYT010000153.1:0-4043 GCA_963619995.1 Acutalibacteraceae bacterium
TCGTCGCCGAAGGCGACACCGCTAAAGTCTGACGTCTGATCGTCTGATGTCTGACGTCTTTGCCTCCATGAGCCGCCAAAAACTAGCGGCTAACAGCTAAGAGCTAATAACTATCTTGCGCCTGAGACCAAAAGCCGACGCGCGCATATTTCTCGTTTCCCTAAAAACTTGCAAGACTTTGTTTCACGTGGTATAATCCAGTCACAGCGTCGGGGAGGCCCGGCTTTTTTAAGTGACTTTGGATTGACGGATGGTGTATCGATGTGATATACTCCTTTGGTATGCTGTTTATGGGAAATCCCAAATCTTTCAGTGAGGTGTAAATCATGCGTGACGGAATCACTCTTGCGTGCTCTGAATGTAAGCGCCGCAATTATCGCACAAACAAGAACAAGAAGAATAATGCGGAAAGAATCGAATTGATGAAATATTGCAAATGGTGCAAAAAGCACACCCTGCATAAAGAAACGAAATAATTTGTCGAGGGGTGTAAATATGGCGAATCGTCGGCAGACAGCTGAGGAAAGCGGAGCCGCGTGGAATAAATTTTTCCGCGAGACGAAGGTGGAGATGCGCAAGGTCATTTGGCCGACCAAGACGCAGCTCATTCACTATACGGTGACTGTCATCGCGTCCGTGCTCCTGATTTCCGCCATGCTGGTCGGTGTGGACTTCGTTTTCATGGGCCTTTCCAAATTGTTGGTCGGCGTGGTAGGCTGATGGAGGAGAGAATGGCGGAAAACGAAGCGCAGCTTGCAAAAGAAGAAAAGAATATTCGCTGGTATGTCGTCCACACGTATTCGGGATATGAAAATAAGGTCCAGGATGCTTTGCTTCGCAAGGTGCATTCGCTGGGCCTGGAGGATACGATCAAGCAGGTCGTGCTGCCGATGCGTGAGGAGGAAGAGGTCAAGGACGGCCAGAAGAAGGTCGTGAAGCGGAAGATTTTTCCGGGTTATCTTCTCGTCCAGATGGAGGTCAATGACCATAGCTGGTATATCGTCCGGAATACGCCGGGGGTGACGGGTTTTGTCGGTACGACGACGAAGCCGATTCCTTTGGCGGATGAGGAGGCCGAGCGCATCCTCGGGGCGGAAAGACTTTCGGTCCGTGTCACGGCGGGTGTCGGAGACAAGATCCGCATCACGCAGGGACCGTTTGCCGATCATGTGGCGACCGTGCTCAATGTAGCGGCTGATAAGAGCAAAATTACGGCTGAAATCAGCGCCTTTGGGCACGCAACCAAAATAGAGCTGGAAGCGGGTTTCTTTGAATCCATTTCATAAGGAAACGGGTTTTCCAAAGAGGAAAATGTGACTGTTTCCCGCGGAAACGGAAGGCTTTGCGGCCTCGGTTTCCGAAAGGCTTAAGTGGGAGGGCATGCCCGTTTGGACCACATCCTCAAAGAGTAAGGAGGTGTCAAGTATGGCAAAGAAAATCGCAAAAATGGTGAAGCTGCAGGTACCGGCCGGTAAGGCTACGCCGGCACCGCCTGTCGGCCCGGCTCTGGGTCAGGCAGGTGTCAATATCATGGCTTTCGTCAAGGATTTCAATGATCGCACCGCTCAGCAGGTGGGTCTCATTATCCCGGTCGAAATCACGGTATATGACGACAGAAGCTTTACGTTTATTTGTAAGACCCCGCCGGCTGCTATTCTGCTGAAGAAGGCAGCGGGGATCGAAAAGGCGTCCGGTGAGCCGAATAAGAATAAAGTCGGCAAGGTCACCAAGGCGCAGGTCCGGCAGATCGCGGAAACGAAGATGCCCGATCTCAATGCGAATGATGTGGAAGCAGCAATGCTTATCATCGAAGGGACGGCCCGCAGCATGGGGGTCGAAGTCGTAGAATAAGACTGTAGGCACGGAGGCGAGAGTTTCCGTGTGCCAAGGAGGTAACCATGGCAAAACTGACAAAGAAACAAAAAGCAGCGGCCGCCATCGTTGACAGTCATAAGCTCTATGGCCTCGACGAAGCGGTAGCGTTGGTCAAGAAAGCGGCATCGGCGAAATTTGACGAGACGGTGGAGCTTTCTTTCAATCTGAATGTCAATCCGAAGTATGCCGATCAGCAGCTTCGTGGCGCAATCGTTCTCCCGAATGGGACGGGCAAGACGAAGAAAGTCCTCGTCTTTGCCAAGGATCACAAGGAAGACGAAGCGAAGGCCGCGGGTGCCGATTATGTCGGCGGCGCGGAGCTGGCGGATAAGATCGCCGGCGGTTGGTTTGATTTCGACGTCGTCGTCGCGACCCCGGATATGATGGGTGTCGTCGGACGTCTGGGTCGTGTCCTGGGGCCGAAAGGTCTCATGCCGAACCCGAAGGTCGGCACGGTCACGATGGATGTGACGAAAGCCGTCTCCGAAATCAAATCCGGTAAGGTCCAGTATCGCACGGACAAGGCCGGAAACGTCCAGGTCGGCATCGGCAAAGTTTCCTTTGAAGAAGAGAAACTGGCGGAAAATTTCCGTGCTATGTACGCGCATATCCTGAAAGCCCGTCCGGCTTCCGTCAAGGGTACGTACATGAAGAGCGTGACGCTGTCCTCCACGATGGGGATGGGCGTCCATATCGACATCTCGACGCTCTGATAATTTCATATTTAACACTTAGCTGAAGACCGGCGGTTTGTAATGGGCTTGGGAAACCGAGTCCCCCTCCCGAGGCTTGGTGCCGATAGTATCGGTACACGACCTCACGCCTGTGGGGTCGTTTTGGCTATGTGATAAATATAGGAAACGGGGATTCTGTTTCTTCCGTTTCCGAAAAAATATACGGTAGAGGAGGTGTAACATGAGCGAACATTATGAACTGAAGGTTCGTCCCGAAAAAGTCGCCATTGTGGCGGACATGAAAGAAAAGCTGTCCGCGCAGGGCGTCGTCCTCGTGACATTCGACAAGCTGACGGTCGCGGACGCGAATCTGCTCCGTCGCAAGTTCTTGGCGCACGGCGTGAAGTACAAGGTCATCAAAAATACATTGACCCGTATCGCCGCCGATGAGCTGGGACTCGAGGGGCTCGATGATTTGTTGACGGGGCCGAACGGTCTTGCGACTTGTGACACGGATCCGGTCGCACCGGCAGCCGCTCTCAAGGAATTCTTTGAAGAGACGAAGAGCGAAGCGGTGACGGTGAAAGCCGGCGTCCTGGCCGGAAAGGTCATCGATGCAGCCGGCGTCAAGGCTTTGGCCGATCTGCCGAGCCGCGAACAGCTCCTGGGCGTTCTCGCCGGGACTTTGGCCGCACCGATTACCAATCTGGCGCGTGCCCTCAATGGGAACATTCTCAAATTCGCGTACGCTTTGGAAGCGGTGCGCAAGCAAAAAGAAAGTGCGTAACAGTGCATAGTGCACGATGGCACATTATTTTATGGAGGAAATCATCATGACTAAAGAAGAAATTTTGGAAGCTATTGCCGAAATGTCCGTACTCGAACTTTCGGAACTCGTCAAAGGTATTGAAGACAAATTCGGCGTCTCCGCAGCGGCTCCGGCGGCTGTGGCGGTAGCGGCTCCGGCAGCAGGCGCTGCGGCGGCTGAAGAAAAGAGCGAATTCGACGTCGTCCTCGCTGCGGCCGGCGACGGCAAGATCGCTGTCATCAAAGTCGTCCGTGAAGCGACCGGCCTCGGCCTGAAGGACGCGAAGGAACTCGTCGATGGCGCTCCGAAGACTGTCAAAGAAGGCGTCGCAAAGGCGGAAGCGGAAGAACTGAAGAAGAAACTGGAAGAAGCCGGCGCTACCGTCGAACTGAAATAATTTCGGTTTTCCAAGACAAACGAAAGAGACTCTTTGCGGAGTCTCTTTTTTGTTGGATAAATAGTGCTCGGCTTTGCGTGTCAGGCGCGAGATAGCCGGGAGCTTGGAGCCGGGAGCCCGGAGCGGCGTGCTCGGCTTTGGGAGTCAGGCGCAAGATAGTTATTAGCCTTTAGCTTTTAGCTGTTAGTTCTTTTTCGCGACTCATAGAGGTCGAGACGTCAGATAGTCAGACGATCAGACGTCAGACGGCGATTTAGTTTTTTGTCGGACGCAAGATAGAGATGAGAGA
>CAVEYT010000154.1:0-4023 GCA_963619995.1 Acutalibacteraceae bacterium
TGTCAAAGTTTTTCCCTTCTTCGTTGTATCTTTGGACCATGAAATCGACGATGGGCTTCATATTGGGATTTATGGCGGGCTTTGTATTTTTTCTCTTGGGCATGATTGTGTCCTCCTTTTTACACAATCTATTTTACACTCTCAGATAGTTGCTAGCTATTAGCTATTAGCTGTTAGTTTTTTGCGGCGCATAGAGATCGAGACGTCAGACGTCAGACGATCAGACGTCAGACTTTAGCGGTGTCGCCTTGTGCAAACGAACCGGAGCCTTAGGAGCGCAGTGACGCGAGGCGACTGTGAGTGCCATGCAAAGCTCGGCGACGATTATTAAATTGCGTGAAGCGCGCCGCTTCCTCAATTCTTTCTTGCAAAAGTAAGAATCGCAAACGCCACAAAAGTAAAAACGGAATCCGTCATGCCCCTCAATTCTCAATTCTGCTTTTAAGGCACGGATAACGGACAACGGTTATTGTCAGACGCAGGGCGCAAGGTTAGAATTCGGTTAAAAATGAAAAATAATTGCCGTTTTTGGCGCCCCCCCCCCATTGTAAAATTTTGAATTTTGGGTATACTATGCGGGTATCCGGAAGAAAGCTCGTCCTTTCGGATGCGAAGGAGTCGCAGAGAGAATATGCGAGAGGAAACAAGGCAACTTCCGTAAATGCTCTTTGTGAATCCGGATTCATTTTTCGACGGGCAACATTCACAAAAGGAGATTCTATTATGAAAAAAATCCTTGCTATGGCAGCTGTCGCTGCCCTCGCAGCCGGCGCTTCCGCTTACGCTGCGAATCCGTTCTCCGATGTGTCCACCTCTGACTGGGCATATCAGGCCATTTCCGATCTGTCCGATCGCGGCATGATCGAAGGCTATCCGGACGGCACCTTCAAAGGCCAGCAGAACATCACCCGTTATGAAGTCGCGCAGATTGTTGCTCGTCTCATGGCGAAAGAAGATCAGATGCGTGCCGAAGATCGTGCGATCGTCGACCGTCTCGCTTCCGAATACGGCGCTGAACTCCAGAACCTCGGCGTCCGCGTCGGCAACCTCGAAAAGAAAGTCGGCAACATCGTCTGGACCGGCGACGCTCGTGTCCGTTTCCAGAAGTCCAATGTCGATGATTGGGCGATCAAGAATAATAAGTTCAACGCTCGTATCCGTCTCAATGCGCGTGCGACGGTCAATGACAGCACCTATGTGCATGGTCGTCTCGAAGCAAGTGCAAACCTGGACGACAGCGATTCTGAGGGCGGCAACGTCAAAATGGATCGCATCTATGTCCATCATCAGTTCGGCAAAGTCGGTGCAACCCTCGGCCGTTATGAACTCGACCTCGGTCAGCAGGACGGCGGCTGGCTCTATGCCGGCAAGTTCGACGGGATCGAACTCGCGGCTCCGCTCGGAGACAAAGTCAACCTCGCTCTCGGCTATGGCCGCATGAAAGAACCGACTACGGATAACGAAGACGGCATGAAGCTCACTTTGAAAAATGACGCATTGGGAACGAATAAACAAGGTCATATCTGGAGCACCTTCAATAAATCTGAAGTTTTCTATGCGCAGTTGAAGGCTGATTTCAAGGCTGTCAAAGTAGGTATCGACTATTTCAAGACCAGCCCCTATACGTGGACAAGCGATTTGACAAAAGACACCTTTGAACAGAAGAAGTCTGTCTGGGGCATCAATCTCCTCGTGCCGGTCAACAAGTTCCGCGTCTTCGCTGATTACTATGCCGACACGAAGACTAACAGTGCTTATAATGCCATCTATGAAAAGAAAGATCAGAAGGGCAAGATTTGGACCATCGGCCTCGGCTATGGTGCCAAGGATCTCCAGAAGGCAGGTTCCTTCAATCTCGACCTCGCGTACTTCAACGTCAAAGCCGGTCTCTATGAAGACGGCATGACCGGTACGCAGGCTACGACCATCGGTCGTCTCCTCATGGAAAACGGTCATTTCTGGCTCGCTACCGGTGACGTCGTCCTCGCGAAGAACACCTATGTTCACGGCGAATATGCGTTCGGTGCGAAGAAGGATGAAGCGTACTACTCCGGAGAATACGGCGATTCCTGGACGCTGTCCCTCAACTACAAGTTCTAATTTTAGAATCCGTAGCGAAAAAGGAAACTCTGAAAAGGGTTTCCTTTTTTTGTGCATGAAAATTATCCGTCATCCGTTTACCGTTTACCGTGCTTCACATAGAGATGAAAGCTTGAAAAGGCTTGATGGTTGTGCTGCTTACGTTTTCAGCCTTTCCCATGTTTGGCTTTGGGCGGACGGCTTGAAAGGGCTTGATAATTGTGGCGCTTCCCTTTTCGACCTTTCCGCTGTTTCACTTTGGATGGGAGGCTTGAAAGGGCTTGATGGTTTTGCTGCTTACTTTTTCGTCCTTTCCGCTGTTTCACTTTGGCGAAGGGCTTGAAAGGGCTTGATGGTTGTGGCGCTTCCCTTTTCGATCTTTCCGTTGTTTCGCTTTTAGTGAACGGCTTGAAGGGCTTGATGAAGCTGCATCTCAAATCAAGCCTTTTCAAGCCGTCTACAAAGAAAGAATGCGAAAGCTTGATAAAGTTTGTACCTCAATTCAAGCCTTTTCAAGCCTTTCAATCCCTTTACGACTAACGGCCATCAGCTCGATGAGCGCAAAAGGTTAAGGAAGCGTCTGACGTCTGATCGTCTGATGTCTGACGTCTTTGCCTCTATGAGCCGCCAAAAACTAGTAGCTAACAACTAATAGCTAATAACTATCTTGCGTCTGAGCCCCAAAGCCAATCACGCGCTCCCGGCTCCGGGATTCTTTCTATGACGATTGCCGCATGTCCTTGCCATAAATTTATTTCTGTCCTATAATGGGCAGAGAAAAAACGAAAGGAGGGACGCTCATGCTCGCGGCTTACAAACACGATGAAAACGGAAAACTTTGCGAAATCGCACCGGAAGCTGTAGAAAAAGGTTCGTGGATCAATTGCGCGGCGCCGACGCATGAGGAATTGGACCGCCTTTCGGAGATTTCCGATATTCCCACGGACGTACTCCAATCGGCACTCGACCGCGAGGAACGTTCGCACGTGGAGACGGAGGACGATTATATTTTCGTCGTCATCAATACGCCGGTCGTGCTGGAGCAGGATGCGTACGACGCGCTCCCGGTCGGCATTTTCATCACGCGCCGCCTCATCATCACGGTGTGCGTCGAGCCGTCTCTCGTCGTTCAAAAATTTCTCGACGGCCCCGCCGGTTTCCATACGTACAAGAAAACGCGTTTCCTCTTTCAGATTCTTTCGGCGGCGGCGTCGTCTTTCCTGTATTATTTGCAGCAAATTTACAAGAAAACGGATCTCATCGAGGACGAGGTCCGGAAATCGCTGCGGAATAAAGAATTGTTCCGTCTCTTGGAGCTGCAAAAATCTCTGACGTACTTCAATTTCGCCCTGCACGCGAATGAAAACGTGATGGAGCGGCTCCTGCGTCTCCGGACGAGCGCGCTGCCGGGGCTGCTCAAAATGTACGAAGAAGACGAAGATTTGCTGGAAGACGTCATCATCGAAAACAAGCAGGCGCTGGAAATGGTCGGCATTTACACGACGATTTTGATGTCGATGATGGATTCGTTCTCGTATATCATTTCCAATCGGCTCGCGCAAATTATGAAATTCCTGACGTCGATGACGATTCTTTTGGCTGTGCCGACATTCATCTACAGCCTCTGGGGCGTGAACGTCCCCGTCCCCTTCGCGAACCACCCGCTGGGTTTCCTCTATCTCATCCTTTTCGGCGTCCTCATCACCATCCTCGTCGCGTGGATGCTGTGGAAAAAAGATATGCTCTGATGGATAAGCTCCGTTTTTGGCGGGGCTTTTTTGGTAGGGGACAGGAAACGTGATTCTCGCGCCTGCTGCCTAAGCCGTTTACCGTTATCCGTGTGACCGTGAACCGTGCGTGAGCAGCTTGTATTTCATGCAATGTGACGGACGGTAAACGGTAAACGGATAGCGGACAGTAGCAGTATGTGTAATTCTGACGTCT
>CAVEYT010000155.1:0-3970 GCA_963619995.1 Acutalibacteraceae bacterium
CGACGGCGCGTTTCCCGTCAATCGGAATCTGGTAATGATGGAGCATCGCCATGCAGGCACGCGGTGTGCAGGGGAAAAGCCCATCCTTGCCCGCCATGAGCCGTCCCAGATTGGCCGACGTCAGCCCGTCGATATCCTTGTCCGGCGCGATTTCTTCGATCACCGCCGACGCGTCGATATGCGCGGGAAGCGGCATCATCATCAAAATGCCCGTCACCGCCGGATCGCGATTCAGCGCATGAATGACGGAAACCAATTCCGCTTCGGAAATGTCTCCGGATTTTTCTGTCACCTTTGCGGAAATCCCATATCCTTCCGCGACTTTTTGCATATGCGCGGCATACATCGCCGATGCTTTGTCCTCCCCGACCAAGAGAATCGAAAGCGAAGGCGTGATATTTTCTTTCGCAAGAGCCGACAATTTTTCCGTGATGGAAACGCGGAGCGCCGCTGCCGTTTCTTTCCCGTCCAAAATCATGTCCGGCACCTCAGAAAAGACCCGTGATGTTGCCGTCCGCATCGACGTCGATATTTTCCGCCGCCGGTTTCTTCGGGAGACCCGGCATTGTCATGATTTTCCCCGTGAGCACCACGACGAACCCGGCCCCCGCCGAGACACGCGCTTCCCGCACATGGAGCGTAAATCCTTCCGGCGCGCCCATTTTCGTCGGATCGTCCGAGAAAGACATTTGCGTCTTGGCCATGCAGACCGGCATGTGAGAAAAGCCCATCTCCTCGATGTGCGCGAGCTCTTTCTCCGCCGCCGCGTCATATTGCACGGACGCCGCGCCGTAAATTTCACGCGCCACCGTTTCAATCTTCTCTTTGAGCGGAAGTTCGTCTTGGTACAAGGGGCTGAAATGCGCGCCCTCGTCCATCGTTTCCAAAAGCCCCTTCGCCAAATCGATACCGCCTGCGCCGCCGCTGACGAAGACGTCCGATTCCGCGACGCGCACACCGGCCGTGCGGCACGCTTCCTCCACAATGTCCATTTCCTCTTTCGTATCCGTCGGGAATTTGTTGATCGCGACGATGACGGGGAGCCCGTACTTTTGCAAATTGGAAATATGGCGCAAGAGATTCGGAAGACCGCGCTTGACCGCCGCCGGATCCGAGGCCGTCAGCTCATTCTTCGCGCGTCCGCCGTGCATCTTGAGCGCACGAATCGTCGCAACGAGGACGACCGCCGCCGGTGCCAGCTCGCCGAAGCGGCACTTGATATCCAAAAATTTCTCCGCACCGAGATCGGCGCCGAAGCCCGCCTCCGTGACGACGTAATCCGCCAAATGAAGCGCCGTCTTCGTCGCGAGCATCGTGTTGCATCCGTGCGCAATATTCGCAAACGGTCCGCCGTGTACGAAAGCCGGCACATGCTCCAGCGTCTGCACCAGGTTCGGTTTCAATGCATCTTTCATCAGCGCCGTCATCGCACCCGCCGCGTGCAAATCCCCCGCCGTGACCGGTTTATTTTCATACGTATACGCGACGATGATCCGCGACAACCGCGCCTTGAGATCCGGAATGTCCTTCGCCAGACACAGAATCGCCATGATTTCAGACGCCACGGAAATTTGGAAACCGTCCTGCCGCGGCACACCGTCCACCGTCCCGCCGAGCCCGACGACAATATGGCGAAGCGCGCGGTCATTCATATCCAGCACGCGTCCCCAGACAATGCGGCGCGGATCGATTCCGAGCGCATTTCCCTGCTGCAAATGATTGTCCAGCATCGCCGAGAGAAGATTGTGCGCCGTCGTCACCGCATGGATATCCCCCGTGAAATGCAGATTGATATCCTCCATCGGGACGACCTGCGAATATCCGCCGCCGGCCGCGCCGCCCTTCACGCCCATGCAAGGCCCCAGCGACGGCTCGCGAAGACAAATCATCACCTTTTTCCCGATCTTGGCAAGACCCTGCGCCAGCCCCACCGTCGTCGTCGTCTTCCCTTCGCCCGCCGGTGTCGGAGAAATCGCCGTCACCAAGATGAGTTTCCCGACCGGCGCACTCTGGACCCGCTTCGTCAGCCCCAAAGACACCTTGGCCTTGTACGGCCCATACGCCTCCAGCTCCTCTTGCGAAATTCCGATCGACGCCGCAATCTCCCCGATGGGCTTCATCTCCGCCCGTTGCGCAATCTCAATGTCCGACAGCATAGCATCCTCCTCTTTCCTCAAAAAAATCCGTTCTCATTGGCCAAACTTTTTATCATTATAGCATGAAAACCATATAAAACATAAATATTACAAAAAAAGAAATTCTTCTCTTTTTCTTGCATATGCCGCTTTCTTGCGGTAAACTTAAAAAGATATTATTTTCTCGTTTTCCTCTATCAAAAAATATATTGTTTCCGCTCGCAGATAAAAGCGCTTCCCCGATTCCGAAAAGGAGACGAACATGTACGATTTCGATACTGTGATTGACCGGCACGACACCAATTCCATCAAATACGATTTCCCTGAAAAATACCATATGCCCAAAGGGCTTCTTCCTTTCTGGGACAGCGACATGGATTTTCGCGTCGCGCCCGCCATCACCGAAGCGCTCCAAAAACGCGTCGACCACGGCATCTACGGCTATTCGGACACGGACGATTCTTATTGGGAAGCCGTCCACAGCTGGTACAAAAATTATTTCAACTGGGACGTCCAAAAAGAATGGCTCGTGAAGACGCCCGGCATCATCCCGGCTTTTTACATCGCCATCCGCGCTCTCACGAAACCGGATGACGCCGTCCTCATCCAGCCGCCGGTGTATTTCCCCTTTTCCGACGCCATTACCAGAAACGGGCGCCGCGTCGTGAATTGTCCGCTCACCCGAAAAGGCTCGAAGTACATCATGAATGACTTTGACGACATCGAGCGGACGCTGGCGGAAAAAAATGTGAAACTCGCCATTCTTTGCTCGCCGCACAATCCCGTCGGCCGCGTCTGGACGAAAGAAGAACTCTCCGAATTCAGCCGCGTCTGCCGCATTCACGGCGTGCGCATCATCGTCAATGAAATTCATCAAGATTTCGTCTATCCCGGCGTCGCCTACACGCCCTTTGCGCATCTCAGCGAAGAAGCGGTCGAAAACGCCGTCATTTGCACGACACCGGCCAAGAGTTTCAATCTCTGCGGCCTTCCCTTGGCAAACATCTGGATCAAAAATCCCACGCTTCGCGCCGCTTTCACGCACGAACTCTCCTGCACCGGTTTCGAGCGTCCGAACATCATGTCCATTCTGGCCGCCGAAGCCGCCTACAGCGGAGGCCGCGGCTGGCTCGAAGAAGTGAGACATTACGTCAAAGAAAACGTGGACTACACACGCGAATTTTTGAAAACATCCATCCCCCGCATGCAGCTCGTCGAACCGGAAAGCACCTATCTCCTCTGGCTCGATTGCCGCGGCTACTCCCTCTCGGATGAAGAGCTCGCCCGCGTCGTGACCGAAGACGCCGGCCTCTGGGTCGACCAAGGAAGCCTCTTCGGCGCCGAAGGCAGCGGCTTCCTCCGCATGAATATCGCCTGCCCCCGCGCCACTCTAAAAGAAGGCCTCACACGCCTCGCCGCCGCGTTCCAAAAAGTGGAAGAAGAATTGCAAAAGAAACGTGCGCAAAAGCTGAGCGGCCTGCAAGGACATTAAGCTGGGAGCAGCGCGCTTGGCTTTTGTTGTCAGGCGCAAGATAGTTATTAGTTATTAGCTGCCAGCTATTAGTTTTTTTGGCGTCTCATGGAGCCGCTGTCCGTTTTCCGTGAACCGCGAACCGTACGTGAACTGTTTTGTTTGTCACGGGATGTGAGGAACGGTAAACGAGCAGCGGAATACGGATAATGATTTTGGCGTCAGACGTCAGACGTCTCTAGCTCTATGAGCCGTGCTCCGGGCTCCAAGCTCCCGGCTCCCGGCTATCTTGCGCCTGATGACCAAAGCCGAGCAATCACATAGCTTCTTCTCCACAAAAAAAGCATTCCCACTCATCGGAATG
>CAVEYT010000156.1:0-3919 GCA_963619995.1 Acutalibacteraceae bacterium
CGCCCCTCAATTCTCAATTCTGTTTTTTCCGCCCCTCAATTCTCAATTCTGCTTTTATCCCTCAATTCTCAATTCTGCTCTTAGGATGGGTCGCCAACGGCGCATATAAGAATGTCGCGAAGCGACTCCGCTTTGGCCTAAAAGCTAAAAGCTAGCGGCTAATAGCTGTCTTGCGTCTGCGGAAAAACTTGAGCACACCTAAAGCCTTGCCCCTCATCTCCCCTCTCTATCAGCAGAAAGCTTTTCACCGCAAATGCCACAAAAGTAAAGGAAGAAAACAGCCGGGCCCTTCATCTCTCATCTCCCATCTCCCATCTCTATCGGCACTCAGCCTTTCACCACAAACGCCGCAAAAAGCAAAGTAAGGAAACGGCCTTGCTTCTCATTTAGATATTCACCGGTAAACGGAGGTCATTATGCAAGACTATGCGACCTTGGGAAACCAAGGAAACTACACGATATTTCACTTCCGGGACGATACCATCCGTTTCCGGACATCGGCGCGCCTCGAGCGCTACACGAGCGTCGTGGAATGGGACCACGGCTATCTCGTCGTCATGGCCAAGTATCAAAATATTGGAGAAGTGGAAGAATACATCGATCTAGTCCCGATTTTGGATCATCTAAATTATGATGTCCATCAATTTTTAGCACCCATCAAGGAGGTCAGAATCGAAAAGAGTATATAAAAGTAAAGGATGATTACAAAAGAAAGAGGGAAAAACATGGAAGGAAACAATAAAGTTCGTTCATTTGAGACGCATATGATTCGTACAGCATGGATGGAAAAAGAGGAAGAATGGTATTTTTCCATTCAGGATGTTGTGGCGGTATTGACAGATAGTGTGGATCCGAGGCAGTACATCAAAAAGATGAAAAGGCGTGATCCGCAATTGGCATCCAACTGGGGTACAATTTGTACCCCGGTTCAAATGGAAGCCGGAGACGGGAAACGGCGTAAAATAAAAGCAGCAGACACGGCGGGCATCTTACGTATTATTCAGGCTATTCCTTCACCGAAAGCAGAGCCGTTTAAACAGTGGATGGCGCAGATTGGAAAGGAAAGGATAGAAGAAACCATAGATCCGGAAATAGCGATCGATCGCGCACTACACACATATCAGAAAAAAGGGTATGATGCGGATTGGATACAGCAAAGGATTTTGTCGATTCGTGTCAGAAATGAATTGACAGAGGAATGGAAAGAACGAGGTATGCACGAAGGGCAAGAGTATGCGATTTTGACTAATGAAATCACAAAAGCGTGGTCAGGAATGACGACACGAGAATATAAAAACTTAAAAGACCTGAAAAAAGAAAACTTGAGAGATCACATGAGTACCATGGAGATTGTCTTAAATATGCTTGCGGAGGCGACGACAACGGAACTTTCAAAGGTGCATAAGCCGGAAGGATTGGAAGAAAATCAAAAAATTGCTAGACGCGGAGGTACGTATGCCGGTCAAGTCCGAAAAGAGATTGAGGCCGATACCGGGAAATCTGTAGTGACAGCACAAAACGCAAAAAAGCAAAAACAACTTTTAAAGAACACAATTGAAGCACTGACAAAATCAGAGAAAGAGCCTGAAGAAAACTCAGATTAAGTAGAAAATGTTTTTGATAGCATTTGCCTATAGAAGTAGGTCGCGAAGCGACTCCGCTTTGGCCTAAAAGCTAAAAGCTAGCGGCTAATAACTGTCTTGCGTCTGCGGAAAAACTTGAGCATACCTAAAGCTTTGCTCCTCATCTCTATCTTGCGAACGGGATTGCTCCGAACGCCTCCAAAGCGAAAAGCGGAAGAGCCTTGCCCCTCATCTCCCATCTCTATCAGAATTCAGCTTTTCAGCACAAACGCCGCAAAAGTGAAGCAAGAAAACGCTTATGCCCCTCAATTCTCAATTCTGCCATATAAAAGGACAAACGAAAGAGGTGAAAGAAATGGATTTTGAAAAATTTTTGGAATATCTGAGGACGGGTGCGGAAAGCACCTATTTGGAGCGAAAGAGTGCTCGGATAGCGCCCAAGGATATCCTGAAACACATCGTCGCTTTTGCCAATGCCAATGGCGGTATTTTGGTCATCGGCATCGAAGACGACGGAGAATTGACAGGATTTGGGGCTGCCAATGCCCACACGCCGGAAGAATACAAAGAAGTGATTTTGCAAAATTGCTATCCCTTGCCGTCCTACCGTTTCCAAAAAATTCCGTACGGAAAAGAGGAAACCGATTACGTTTTGGTGATAGAAATCGATACATCGGCCAGACAAGTCATCATGAAAATGCCCGAGCGGTCCGTATTTCTTCGGATTTCCGATACATCCATTCAGCTCGCTCACGACCAGATCACCCGATTGGAATACGACAAAGGCCAGCGCTTCTTTGAAGAGCAAGAAATCGGCGATGCGACAATCGAAGAAGACATTGATATGCATATCGTCAAGGAATATGCCGAAAGAATGAACATTAGCGGCGATGCGGACGCGAGGAAAATCCTGGCATCCAGAGGTCTCATCCGCAACGGCCATTTGACGAATGCGGCGATTTTGCTCTTTGGAAACAATCCGACGAAATTTTTGCCGCAGGCCAGAGTCCGGTTTCTTCGTTACGACGGCGGGAGACGACTCACCGGGGAGCGAATCAATATCGTCAAAGAACGCACCTTCGACGCGGCGATTCCGGTGGCATTGCAAGAAATCTTGGCTTTTATCCGGCCGCAAATGCGTGAATTTCAGACACTGGGGAAAGACGGGCGGTTTCGCATCATCCCCGAATATCCGGAATTTGCTTGGACCGAAGGCATCGTGAATGCCGTGACCCATCGCGACTACAGCATATCCGGCGATCACATCCGCGTTTCCATGTACGACGACCGGCTGGAAATCTTCAGCCCCGGGAAATTGCCGAATATTGTCACGCTGGAAAATATGAAATACACCCGTTTCTCCCGAAATCCCAAAATCGCCAGAATCTTGACCGAGCTCGGCTGGGTGAAAGAACTCAATGAGGGTGTCAACCGGATTTATGCGGAAATGGACTCGTTTTATTTGCAAAATCCGGTATACTTGGAGCCAAATCATCAGGCGGTGCAGCTTGTGCTGGAAAACAATATGGCAGCCAGGAATCTGCGCGTGACGGAGCAGTTGATTCGTTTGATATCAAATGAGTGGGATTCCTTGACATCGGATGAAAAAGTCATTTTGCAATATATGTATTGCAAAGGGCAGTGCAAAGCAAAAGAATTGGCTGCCGTCACGGGGAGAAGCACCGTTTTCGCACGAGAAAAATTAAAGCATCTGATAGAAAAGGGATTCGTCGAGTGGAGAGGCAATTCCCCGAAAGATCCTCATCAATATTACAAGATGAAAGACTTTGAGTAGTTTCAAGTAGTTTCAAGTAGTTTCAAGTAATTCTCACTTGACGCGCTGCAAATGAGAAAGAAGAGGAGAGAGGGGAAGCAGGAAATATTGCATAAATGTGAAGAATAATGATGTTTTGCGGTAGAAAATTTGCTGTCGAATGTAAGTGCGGATTCGTTTCAAGTAGTATCAAGTAGTATCAAGTAGTATCAAGTAAAGGTGCTCGGCTTTGGGCCTCAGGCGCAAGATAGTTGTTAGTTGTTAGCTATTAGCTGTTAGTTCTGGGTGTCTCATAGAGGTCGAGACGTCAGACGTCAGACAGTCAGACGTCAGACGGTGCTTTGCTTTGATTATCACATGGTGCTGGTTGCTCTTGCAAGAAAGAATTGAGATTTGAGAATTGAGAATTGAGCGCAGGTGTCGCCTCCGGCGACATTTTTATAAATGCGGCCGAAGGCCGCTACCGATTTTCCTCAATTCTTTCTTGCAAAAGCTATCTGCATAAACGCCGCAAAAGGGAAGCAGGGAAAAGCCATGCCCCTCAATTCTCAATTCTGTTTTT
>CAVEYT010000157.1:0-3884 GCA_963619995.1 Acutalibacteraceae bacterium
GGATAACGGTTTTTTCGTCAGGCGCAAGATAGTTATTAGCTATTAGCTGCTAGCTGTTAGTTTTTGGCGACTCATAGCGCTTGAGACATCAGACGGTCAGACGTCTTTGCCGCCACAAGAAGCCCGAACTGCTCCCTGCTCACTTTTTACCCATATCCTCTCATGCCTGCTTTCTATTTCCCCGTAGCGCCTCCTTGCTATATAATAAATCTATCCATGAGCCGCATATCAAACCACATCTATGGGAAAATCGGTCAACGGTTAACGGATCACGGCAAACGGTCAGGAGGTTATTATGATTTTGTTTCTTGCGCGCGCGGCGCTTATCCTCGCGCTCATCGCGGCGTATGTGTCACATATGGCATCCGTCACGGGGCCGGGGACGCCGGTGGTTCGGATGCTTTCGCTTTCGATCTTACTCGTGCCGGTTTCGTTTTACGTGTATGTTCTCATTCGGCGCGCCGCGTCTCTGTTTCTTCCGCGTCTTTCAAAAATACGACGGGAAATTTTCGTGCTGCTCCTCGCCGCGGCGGTCTTGCTGCCTTCGATGTATATTTTCAGTCTGTCGCTGCTCTTCCTTTTACATCTCGTCGTGCTCGCGCTCGGTTGTGAAATCGTGTACAGCATGACGCATCTCGTTTCCTCAAAAACCGCACAAAAAATCCGCCCCATTTACAGGAGCGGGCTCGTGCCTCTCTTGGGCGCAGCGATTTTCTTCGGCTACGGCTTTTGGAATATGCACACGGTCACGGCGCGCACGGAAATTGTCCACGGCGGCGCGGCGATTCCCTCTGCGGGCTACACGGTCGTTTTCCTCTCCGATTTGCATTTTGGAAACGCCCGGACGAGCGCCGATCTTGCCGCTTGTGCCTCTGAAATCGCCGCCGCGAAGCCGGACGCGGTCATTCTGGGCGGGGACATTGTGGACGAACGCACGTCGAAGGACGAGATGCACGCCGCGTTTTCTATTTTGGGAAACATCCCCGCGACGTACGGCGTCTATTATATTTACGGAAACCACGACCGCGCGCTCTACACGAGTGAACCGGCTTTCAGTGAAACGGAGCTCGCGGACACGATCCGCGCCGCCGGGATTCACATTCTCCGCGATGAATCGATGGCGCTTACGCCGACGCTCACGCTGACGGGCCGCGAAGATCGCTCCCGCGAACGCCAGACGGGCACGCCGCGCCTCTCGCACAAAGCGCTTGCCGAAAATCTCCCGCAAGGCGCGTACCACATCCTCGCCGACCATCAGCCGCGCGAGTGGAAGGAAGCCGCGGACGCCGGTTTCTCCCTCCTCCTCTCCGGCCACACGCACCGCGGCCAAATCTGGCCCATCGGCCTTGCGATCGAAGCGCTGGACAAGGACACTTTCGTCTACGGGCATAAAAAAGAAGGAAACCTCGATTTCTTGGTTTCCTCGGGCATCGCCGGCTGGGGCTATCCCATCCGCACGGAAGGGCATTGTGAGTATGTGATTGTGAAAATTCTTCCATGATGGCGCGCTCGGCTTTGTGCGTCAGGCGCAAGATAGTTATTAGCTGTTAGCTACTAGCTGTTAGATTTTGGCGTCTCATCGAGACGAAAACGGCAGTCTTAAAAAGTTAGCAGTTAGCAATTAGCAGTGAGCAGTGTTGGAGTCGCTTCGCGACATTTCAAAAACGCGGCCAAAGGCCGCCACAAGTTTGCCTTCTTCTGGAGGCGACCTTCCTGTGGACGGTTGCCAGTGGCGCAAAGCGCCGGATGATGGTTCCTCTGCGCGATGAAAAAGCAAAGCACAAGACCGCTTCCTGCTTGCCCTCTTCGGAAGATAGAATGCACCCACGGCGCATAATTTCTTGCGAAAGCAAAGAACCCCGCTGGGCTGAGTGCGGCATCTTGCATTCTAAAAGCTAACAGCTAAAAGCTAACAACTATCTTGCGTCTGCCGATAGAAGAAAAGCAAAAAAAGATTCCGTCACGCCCCTCAATTCTCAATTCTGCTTCTTTCACATACTCCTCTCGCCTAAGATCGGATGTTTCACCGGTTTTAGGCTTCTTTTTTCGATGAGCGTCAGCGCTTCTTCCATCGTGACGTCGCGGCGGTTTCCTGCGTTTTCATAGACTGCTAGCGGGCGGGCGGTGTCGAGCTCACTTCCCGGAAAATAGACGTATTCGGCGGTATGATTGTCGCCGTAGATGAAGCCCGAGAGCAGGCGGCCTTCTGCCAATTTGCAATTCATGATCCACATCCTCACACAATAATTGCGGTTTGAAATCTAAGTAATCGGCGCTCGTCAAGTACAGGCGCACGCCCAAGAGACGCTCGGGGAGATCGCGGAAATTTTGTTTCCCGTGGATATGCCCGAAGACGCAGACGGGGATGCCGGCGTTTCGCACGATTTCCAGCATGTGCGTCGGGCGATGCGCGTCGTCGTAGGGCGGATAATGGAGCACGGCCATGATTTGGCGGGCTCCTTCTTTTTTTGCCATTTCAATCGCGCGCTGCATCCGGCCTTCTTCGCGCAGCAGAATCGCGCGGTCGTTTCCGGTGAAATTCGACGCGGTCTCGGGCAGCCAGCCGCGCGTCCCGACGAGCGCCCATTTCCCCACGTGAATGACGTTATTGTGAAGAAATTCGAAAGCGCCGCCCGTTTCCCGCGTCATTTTCGTCACGGTGTCCCACCAGTAGTCGTGATTGCCGCGCACGATGATTTTCCGCCCGGGGAGCGCCGCTATCCAGTCGAGGTCGACCATGGCCTCTTCCAAATTGTTTCCCCAGGAAAGATCGCCCGCCAGGATGCACGCGTCGTCCTCCGTGATGGTTTCCAGCCACGCGCGACGGATTTTTTCGCGGTGATTCGCCCAGATTTCGCCGAAGATGTCCATCGGTTTCGTCGGCGGATCGCCGGACAAATGGAAGTCGCTGAAGGCAAAAAGTCTCATGTCAGCCTCCGAAATAGGGCGCTTGGCGGAGGCGCGCCATCATGCCGCGGCGGTGCTCTTCGTCCATGAGGCTCCGAATGCGGTACCCGGCCTGGAGCGGGCTCATGCTGTGGCGCGGGAAAAGTTTCGCCAAGATGCGCCCGCCGAGGTGATAAAAGAAAATGTTGTAGCTTTCGCAGCGCGTCGGAAATTCGGCGAGGACGTAGCGCGAAAGTGTCGCGAGCGCGTCCGCCATCGGCGCGGTCCCGGCATCCTTGGAAAGGCGCAAATTGAATTCGGTCATCGTGAAAATGGGCCGGTCGGATAAGGAAACGGAAATGTCGGCCGTTTCGTAAATCACGGGACCCGCAAAATCGTCCGGCGTCATGTCCGGCGTGTAATCGTAGTCTTCAAGGCCCATAATTTGCGAGTGGGGATGGCGCTGGGAGCCGCCGGCCATCGCGCCGAAATTGCGGAAGTAGAGCGCGGATTGAAAACGGGGATCTTCCATGGTCTGCAACCATTTTTCCATACCAAAGGAAATGACGTCGCGCGCCTTTTCTTTCGTGTACGTCGAAAGGTCGGCATCGTGCTCCGCGCTCTCGACGAGGACGGTCGGCCAAGTCCCGCGGAAAACGGGATATTTATTCATGAGCCAAATCATATCGCCGCGCGTCTCCAAAATATTCGTCAGCGTCTCGCGCGCGCAAAACGGACAGGCGTCCCCGCGCGAAGAATGCGGTTTCCCTTTCCCGGCGTTCACATCGTAAATCATCCAATCGTTGGTCATATTTTGTCCTTTATGTGTTGCTATACTTTGGGTGTCAGGCGCAAGACAGTTGTTAGCTGTTAGCTATTAGCTGTTAGTTTTGGGCGTCTCATAGAGATGGAGACGTCAGGCATCAGACTGTCAGGCGCATATTTGGTTTTTTGTCAGGCGCAAGGTAGCCGGGAGCTTGGAGCCGGGAGCCGGGAGC
>CAVEYT010000158.1:0-3864 GCA_963619995.1 Acutalibacteraceae bacterium
GATAAAAGCCCTCATGGGGAGGTTTCCCTGTGGGGGCTTTTATTGTGCAAAAAGCAGAAACGTCGCCAAGGGGGAGGGCGCGTTTCTGCTTTTTCGAGAAGGAGTGCCGATTTGAAAACAAAAGAATCGGCGCTTCTTTATGAAATGCTGGAGAATCCCAGGTTTTTTTCTATTTTGGAGAAGATGATGAAGAGCTGCTGCTTTTCTTCTTCTGTGACGCCTTGGTAGAATTGTTGCTCGCTGGCGATGAATTTTTCGCGGCAGGCGTTTCCTATTTCATACGCTTTTTCTGTGAGCTCGAGGCGGTATTTGCGGCCGTCTTCCGGGACGCGCGTGCGCCGCACGAGGCCTTTCTTTTCCATATTTTGAATGAGGACGGTGACGGTCGGATTGGAGAGATGCATGTGATCTTCGAGGGTCTTTTGCGTCACGAGTTCGCCTTCGTGTTTTTTGAGATAGGCCATGACGAGGACGTTTCGGAGCGTGAGGCCGTAGGCGCTGAGCTCGCGGGCGCAGCGGTTTGTCATTTCGTTTCGGATATTGCCCAGCATGAAGGAGAGGAGCGGTTCGTCATTGCCCAGGAAATCATTCGCGTTGAGGACCGCGGTGTCATTCTTGATAAATTTTTTCAGTAGGATGTCGCTCATGGGACGCTTCTCCGAGAAAATAAAAATATCGTATGCTGTATCCATAGCATACGATATTTTTATGAAAGGCGCAAGGGGAAACGGGGAAAATTTAGGAAATATTTAGGAAGCGCTGATTAAATTGTTATCTTATTTTGCGACAAGCATAATGATGCAAGACAAGGAAAAGGGTGACGCAAATAGTGAGGCTATTTAAGGAGCCCGCAGGCGCACGTATTGCATCATTATGCCGCAAAATAAGATTCTTCGATTTAATCAGTGCTTCCTTTATTTTCTGCGTCTTGTGGCGGAGGATTTTTGCCGCGGCTCTCGGCTTCGAGGGTGTGCTGCCAGAAGGTGGTGGGAATGGGTTTCCCGTCTTCGCCGGTGTGGTAGCGCGGTGTCGCGGGGCCGCTTTTGAGGCTGATGGGATGGGTGAAGCCGCGGCCGATGACGTCTGTCGTATTCATGATGAAGACGAAGGCTTGGGGGTCGACGCGGCGGATGATCCATTTGAGTTTGGCGATTTGCGTGAGGTCGATGATGGCGAAGATGATTTTTTTGTTTCCGCCGGTATACGCGCCTTGTCCGTAGAGAAGTGTCGCGCCGTGACCGATATTTCTTAAAAGGGCGTCGGCGATTTCGTAGGGTTTCTCGGAGACGATGAAGGCGGCTTTGCGCTGGGCGAAGCCGATGACGATGCGCGAGGAAATATTCGCATTGATGTACATGCCGACGAGGGTCATGATGGCGATTTCGAGCGAGAAGAAGCAGGCGGAAACGGAGACGATGAGGCAATTTAGGGCGAAGACGACGTAGCCGATCTCGAGATTGTAATATTTCTTGACGATGGCGCCAATGACGTCGAGGCCGCCGCTATTGGAGTTGTAACGGTAGAGAATGCCGGCGCCGGTGCCGATGAGGACGCCGCCGGAGATGGCGGATGTGAGCGGGTCGGAGACGACTTCCCACGCGGAAACGAAGGAGGTGAGGTCGACGGCCACGGAGATGGCGAGTGTCCCGACCATGGTGATGAAGGCGTAAAATTTCCCCATGTAGCGCCACGCGAGGAAGAGAATCGGGATATTGAGGAGCGCATTCAAAAGACCGATAGGAAAGCCGGTGAGGTAGTAGACAATCATGGCAATCCCGGCAAATCCGCCGGCGATGAATTGGTGCGGGACGTAGAAAAGGTTGATCCCGAGGGAGTAAATGAAGCAACCGACGCAGGTCATGAGGATGGCCATGAGGTAGGTTTTTAGGGGAAACTGATTTTTTGAGGTGTCCATGGGTGGCCTTTCTGTGGTAGTATGATAGGGGTGAGTTTTTTGTGCTTGACTTTTTTGCTAGCACGCAAGATAGTTGCTAGCTGTTAGCTGTTAGCTATTAGTTTTTGGCGGCTCATAGAGGCGCCGTCCGTGGACCGTCGACCGTGGACCGTGCGTGAGAACTTTGTTTGTCACGAGATGTGGGGAACGGTAAACGGTGAACGGATAGCGGATAACGGTTTTTGTTCTCACGCGCGAGATTGTTATTACTTGTTAGTTGCTAGCTATTAGACGAAAGCGGTGCGCGCTTCGCGCGATTTTTTACAAAATAAATGCGGCGGAGCCGCCACAATGAAGCCCTCTTTTTGAAGGCGACCTTCCGGTGGACGGTCGCCAGTGCCCCGTAGGGGCGGGAGATAGAATGCGCCTTGGCGCATACATTCTTGCGAGAGCGGAGAATCCTGCCGGGTCGAAAAGTGATTTTATATTCTAAGCGATAGTGCTGAAATGGTGTTTCTGCGAGGCAATCTATCTTCCGGCACTCTGTGCTACCTCCCTTCAAAAGGAGGCTTGACCGGTGGCAGCCTTCGGGGAGAAAGCTGTTTTCTCACATAGCGCGGCCATCACTCGGCGCTACGCGCCACTTGCGATCGTCCGCCGGAAGGTCGTATCCCGAAGAGGGCAAACCGGTGGCGGCTTCGCCGCATTTTAATAATCGTCGCCGAAGGCGACACCGCTTAAACTAATAGCTAATAGCTAACAACTAATAACTGTCTTGCGTCTGAGAGATTAAGCCAATCCGCTGTACTCAGCCAATCATTATAACATAGTTTATCACAAATCGGTGAGGATGTATGGATTTCATGGTAATCGAAGCGCGTGCGAAAATCAATTTGACGCTGGCCGTCTTGGGGCGGCGGGCGGATGGGTATCATGAGCTGGACACGATCATGCATACGATTTCGCTCGCGGATACGGTGGAAATCGCGCGGGCGGATACTTTGTCGCTTGCCCTTTCGGCGGGCGCGGCGCCTTTGGGGAAAGAGAATCTGATGATGCGGGCGGCGGCTTGGTTTTTCGCGGAAACGGGAATCGCGGGCGGCGCGGCGATGCGGCTTTGGAAACGGATTCCGCAAGAGGCGGGGCTCGGCGGCGGCTCGGCGGATGCGGCCGCGGTGCTTCGCGGATTGAATGATTTATACGGGAAACCGTTTCCGGTGTCGGAGCTGGCCAAGCGCGCGGCGGCGATCGGAGCGGATGTCCCCTTTTGCGTCCTGGGCGGCGCGGCGCGTTGCCGGGGCATCGGAGACATCCTCACCCCGCTTCCCGCATGGGAGGGCGTATCGCTTCTCATCGTGCGCCCGGCCGTCTCCGTCAGCACGCGGGCGGCCTATGCGGCGCTGGATGAAAGCGGCGCTGCGCGGGAAAACAAAACGGACGCGGCGGCAGAAGCGCTTCGCGAGAAAAATTTCCCAAAGCTCGCGGCGTCTCTCGCAAATGATTTCGAAGCGGCGCTCTTCCCGGGCGCCCCGGCCCTGGCAGCGGCTTCGGCAGAGCTCAAAGCTTTCGGATTTCCCGCGATGATGACGGGCAGCGGCTCAGCGTTCTTCGTTTTCGTCCCGCCGGAAAAGCGGGAGGAGATAAAAAAGGAAATTTTGAGGCGCCATCCGGATTGGTACGCGGAAGTAGCAATGACAGTTAGTAGTTAGTAGTTAGTAGTGGGCGGTGCTCGGCCTTTTTGCTCAGGCGCGAGATAGTTATTAGTTGTTAGCTTTTAGCTGTTAGTTTTTGGGTGGCACATAGAGGCAAAGACGTCAGACGTCAGACGATCAGACGTCAGACCGCGATTGGCTTTTGTCCTCAGGCGCAAGATAGTTGTTAGCTATTAGCTGTTAGCTGTTAGTTTTTGGTGACACATGGAGGCAAAGACATCAGACGTCAGACATCAGACGTCAGACCGCGATTGGCTT
>CAVEYT010000159.1:0-2929 GCA_963619995.1 Acutalibacteraceae bacterium
CCTTTCTTTCCCGGGAAAGAAAGGAAATGAAGAACGACAGGAGTTCTGCGGGGAAGCACCCCGCGTGATTTATCACAAAAAGAGTCGCGTAGCGCTACGTGTCTCATGCAAACAGGTGTCGCTTCGCGACAATTTTCGCATTCGCGTCCCATCACCCGGCGCTCCGCGCCACCCTCCTCCAAAGGAGGGCTCACGATATAACACCGAAAGGTGCAAAACGCCAATCACCCCGCGTGATCCCATAAAAAAATAAAAAAAGAGGCTGCACGAAAATGGAAATCCATTTCCGTGCAGCCTTTTCTGTTTCCTACCAATTCACAATCTGTGTATTTCCCGGCCATTCCGCCGGCGGCATGCCGTAGCGATTCGGCTCGCGGTCACCGCGCATGATGATACAGTAGAGCGTCGTCAGCGCGTTTAAGACCGGAATGCAGCTCATGATGAGAAGCACCCACGGACGAAACCCCATATCGTGCGCGCGGCGCGTGATGAGTGAAAATTGCGCGGCCAGAACGACGAAAAACAGCGCATTCGCATACTCGGTCGTCGACGCGGCCAGAGAGGCGACGCCGCCGGCCGCCATCCAGACGGGCACGACGCGGCAGAAATACCGCATCCGATTGAGCCGCCCTTTATACGTGAACCACAATCCGACAGGCGAGCGATCCGTGAAGCCGTCCGGCTCTCCCGCGTACGCCCCGGCCTGCTCGTCCCATTCTTCCCAAGTCATCTTCGTATCCGTCATGGCGCCTCACAAATCGAGATTCGTCACGTTCTTCGCATTTTCTTCGATGAAACGGCGCCGCGGCTCGACTTTATCGCCCATGAGAATCGTGAAGAGCCGATCCGCTTCGACGGCATCCGTCATTTCCACGCGGAGCATCACGCGCTGCGTCGGATTCATCGTCGTGTCCCAGAGCTGCTCGGGATTCATTTCCCCCAGCCCTTTGTAACGCTGAATCGTGCAGCCCTCCAGCCCGATTTCCGCCAAAAGTTTCGCCTGCTCGTCATCGTCATACGTGTAATATTTCGAGCGGCCTTTTTTGACCTGATACAGCGGCGGCTGTGCGATGTACACATGCCCTTCCGTGATGAGCTTCGGCATATAGCGATAGAAAAACGTCAAGAGAAGCGTGCGGATGTGCGCGCCGTCGACATCGGCATCCGTCATGATAATGATCTTGTCGTAGCGCAACTTTTCCAAATCGAAATCGTCACCGATCCCCGCGCCGAACGCCATGATCATCGTACCGATTGTTTCACTCGAGAGGACGCGGTCGAGCCGTGCTTTTTCCACATTCAAAATCTTTCCGCGAAGCGGCAGAATCGCCTGGTAGCGACGGTCGCGCCCGCTCTTCGCCGAGCCGCCTGCGGAGTCACCTTCGACGATATAAATTTCCGTCAAAGACGGATCGCGCTCCGTGCAATCCGCCAGTTTCCCCGGCAGCGAGGAAATTTCCAGCGCATCCTTTCGGCGAGCGAGCGCTTTTGCCTTCTTCGCCGCTTCCCGCGCGCGCCGAGCGACCAGACTCTTTTCGACGATGGCCTTCGCCTCCACCGGATGCTCGATGAAATATTCCTGCAGCCCTTCGCTGACAATATTATCGACAATGCCCTTCACTTCCGAGTTTCCGAGCTTCGTCTTCGTCTGCCCTTCAAACTGCGGATTCGGCACCTTGACGGAAATGACGCAAGTCAGCCCTTCGCGGACATCGTCTCCGTTGAAATTTTCCTCTTTTTCCTTCAAAAGATTGTTTTTCCGCGCATAATCATTGATGACACGCGTCAGCGCCGTGCGAAAACCCGTCAGATGCATCCCGCCCTCAATCGTATTGATATCATTGACGAACGTGTACATATTTTCGCTGTAACCCGCCTGGTATTGCAGTGCGATGTCCACAATGACGCGATCCTTTTGCCCTTCAAAGGAAATAACATTCGGATGAATGAGATCCTTGCCCTCATTGAGGTACGCGACATATTCCGTGATGCCGCCCTCGTAGTGGAATTGATTCTCCTGCTCGCGACCCGCGCGCTTGTCCGAAAGCGTGATCGTGAGGCCCTTATTCAGAAACGCCAGCTCGCGCATGCGTTCCTTCAGCGTCTCATAGGAAAAATCCGTGCCTTCCTTGAAAATTTCCGGATCCGGCATGAACGTGACAATCGTCCCCGTTTCCGTCGTATCGCCCAAAATCTTCATATCTTCCGTCTTATCGCCGCGCGAGAACGCCATTTCATGGATCTTCCCCTCACGAAGAACGCGCACCCGCATCCAAGACGTCAAAGCATTGACGACGGAAATCCCGACGCCGTGGAGCCCGCCGGAAATGGGATAGCCGTCCCCGCCGAATTTCCCGCCGGCATGGAGGACCGTCAGCACGACTTCCATCGCCGGTTTCCCCGTCTCGTGCATTCCCGTCGGAATCCCGCGGCCGTTGTCGACGACCGTGCAGCTCCCGTCCTCATTGATCGTCACTTCGATATGCGTGCAATAGCCCGCCAGCGCTTCATCGATACTGTTGTCGACGATTTCGTACACCAAATGATGCAGCCCACGCGCCGACGTCGAGCCGATGTACATCCCCGGACGAAGGCGCACCGCCTCCAGCCCTTCCAAGACGCGAATATCCTTCGCACCGTAATCCTTCTTCCCCATCTCCTCTTCCTGATGAGAGGTGATTTCATGAATGTCTTCGCTCATAATCTCAATCCTTATCTTTTCAAACTCCAAAATTTAATCCATTCTGCCGATAACATCATTTCGCGTGTATCCCTACACATAATTGCTTATATTATATCATATAATATTATTTTTCGGGGAAATATTCCGTTTGAAATTTAAATTCTTTCCCAAAAATGACAAGAGCGGCGTTTCATGATAAGATAAAATCAATTTTTTGAAACTGTTTACCGAATTGATTTCCCGAGC
>CAVEYT010000159.1:2964-3835 GCA_963619995.1 Acutalibacteraceae bacterium
AAAGGAACCGAAAGCACGAAACTTCCCGATATGATTTTGGATTCCGTCATCGATATTTTCCAAACGCTGGTGGCCGGTACCGAGACGGAAACGGAGACACCGAAGACGGAATCCGCGACGCCCGTTTCCACAACGCCCGCGCCGGAGTACAATCCCGCTGCCGATCCCATCCGTGCGCCGAAGGAAGACGAAACGATGCAAGACAAAGTCCACGACGTCTTCGAATTTCGCAAGGCCATCGAAGCGCGCATCGACCGCAGCGCTTTCGTTTCCTTGCGCAATATGTCCCCGCTCCTGCCAAAAGCGGTCATCGCCTCCGAGGACCGCCGTTTCTACGAGCACGGCGCGATTGATCTCATGGGCATCGGCCGCGCCGCCGTGACGAATCTCATCACGGGCGAGACGCGCGAAGGCGGCAGCACGATTGCGCAGCAGACGGTCAAAAATATTTTCCTCTCCGAGGAGCGCACATTCACAAGAAAGGCCGAAGAGCTCGCGCTCGCCGTGCAGCTGGAACGCAACTACACGAAGGACGAGATTTTGGAAATTTATCTCAATACCATTTATTTCGGCGCCGGCGCCTACGGCATCGGACAGGCGGCCGAGACGTATTACCACAAGAAACCTGCCGACCTCACGCTCTCCGAATGCGCCACGCTCGCCGGTCTCATCCCCGCCCCCAGCGTCTACAATCCGCAAGCGGACAAAGACTCCGCCGCCAAGCGCATGACGCTCGTCCTCATGCTGATGGCAAAAGAGGGATACATCACGGCCAAAGAAGCGTCGACGGCGACGTTTGATGTCTTGCTAAAATGAGAGCCGGGAGCTTGGAGCGCGTGCTCGGCTTGTTTGCCAGACGCAAGATAGTTAT
>CAVEYT010000160.1:0-3820 GCA_963619995.1 Acutalibacteraceae bacterium
AAAATTTCCAAAATGATTTTTATTGTTTCTAAAATGGGCAAAAGAAAAGCCCGTCAATCCGCGAATGAAACGGGCAAAAAAGGGCGCTTCGTCCCCCTCCCTATTCTGTTTTGTATATAGTATCGGTCCTGCCGAATCTCATTCGTTAGATTTCTTTATTATTGTAAATTTTTTATCCTTTTCTGTCAACTAAAAAAGCCGAGAAACTGTCTAATGTCTGCTACGCTTTGGTGTCAGACGCAAGACAGTTAGCAGTTAGTAGTTAGCAGTGAGCAGTGCAGGAACGCGCTTCGCGCGATTTTAATCATCGTCGCGGAGCGACACCTGAACTGCTAATTGCTCACTGCTCACTGCTAACTTTTTACATCTGACGTCTTTACCTCCATGTCCCGCCAAAATCTAATAGCTAACAGCTAATAACTATCTTGCGCCTGACAAAAAGCCAAGCAAGCGTCTGATATCTGACGTCTGATCGTCTGATGTCTCGACCTCCATGTGCATCACAAGCTTTTTCATATCATCCCCGAAGCAGCGCCATCACCGCATACAACATCCCGCCCGCCAGCGCCGCGACAATCGCGCCGTTGATACGAATGCTGCCGAGCTCCTCTGCCGTCCGCGAATAGATGAAACGATTGAGCCGCGCCTCATCGTACCCGGAAAGCGCCGCCTCGATTGTCTCTCCGGCGAAACGCTCCTCGCGGCGGGCGACAGAAATAAGCAGCGCACGTGCCGCGGCGTCAAAACGATCCGCCTTCGCTTTATTTTGTAAAAATTTTTGCACGCCGCCCCCAATCGCCTCACGAAGCAAAGCGGAAAAAGCTGCCCATGCGATTTCCGTCACACAAAGCGCCGCCAATATTTTTTCAATTCTCTCTTCCAAAGGAAAATTTTGAGCCGTTTCAATCGTAACGCACTTTAATACATCCTGTCCGGCTTCCGTTTCCAAGAGCGCTTGTAAGGCTTCCCGGAAATGCGCCGAGATTTCCGAAAATGCCGTCGCGTCCGCATCCCGCATCGTCTCGATTTTATCCCGCAAAGACCGGCACAGCGCCTCGGCCATGTCGTCGTAATCGATGACGCCCATCGTTTCCCCCATCGCTATCGCCATCGCGACCAAGGGATTTTCTTTTTGCGCCTCCGTAAATGTTTTGAGAAACTCTGCCACGCGCCGCTTTGTCTCCGCGCTCTCCGCTCGCGCCGCCCCCGCTTGCAGCAGACGCAACAGTAATTTCTCGGACGTTTCCTCCGAAAGAAACATCGCTCGAAGGCTCGAGACCGCCGCCGGTGCCGCGTCTCTCATATCTCTTGCCGCTTTTTCGGCAATCGTTGCTCGCGCCGCAAAGAGGTTTGCCAAGATTTCTTTGGCGGCGAAATCAGACAGCTTCGCCAAGGCGCCGCGCCCGGTTTCCGTTTCCAAAAAAGCGGAAAGCCGCGCCGACGCGGAGAAATTTGTAAAAAAGAAATCCCACGTCCCGGGGCGGAGCAATCTCGTTTCCGCCGCGCGCCGAACGGACGCGATGATGCGCGCACGGTTTCGCGGGATGAGCGCCGTGTGAAACGGGATGCCGAGCGGCCGCCGAAACAGCGCCGCCGTGGCGAACCAATCCGCCGCGCAGCCGATGAAGGCCGATTGTGTCAAAAAATACAGACAGGACGCCGCCGTCCCCTCGTGCGAAAGCCGCCAATAAAACGCCGCCGCGAAAAGAAGGGCGGAGGCGGCAAAGAGCGCGTTTGCTTTTTTCATCCGACTCATAGCACGACGCCTCCCGATACGAAATAGAACAATCCGAAGGAAAGCGCGCCCAACAGAGCGCCGATGAGAGAGCCATTGATGCGGATCATTTGCAAATCATGCCACACGCCGTTCTCGACAATCTGCGCCATGTCGCGTCCGGAATAGCCGGCAAGCGCCGCCTCGGCAGCCGTCCCCAATGCGTCTCGAATTTTCGGCAGATACGGCACCAGCCGCCGCAAAAGCCGACGGTCCAGCGCTCGGCATTTCTCGGAATCGGACAGAAACGCGCGCAACCGCTCATACAAATCGCCTGCCATCATAGGCGCAATTTCTTCTTTCTTTTGCCGCATGACATCTCCAAAGAAATCGACGCCGCGCCGCCGCCAAAGAGCGAGCAAAGCGGCAGATACGGCGGCATTGATTTTTTGACGGAACTCTTCATCCGTTTTCATTCGCTCCGAAAGGGCGCGGAAAAACGTTTCCATTTTTTTCGCCGCTTCGCTCTCCGAATTTCCCAAATCGTCGGCGAGCGCCATCGCTTTTTGCCGAATGAGTGCGACCGCTTTTTCGTCCGTCAGCCCCAGCTGCGAGGACAAAAGCCCGCGCAGCATTCCGCGCATCGGCCCCTTCTCTTCATACGCGTCCCATGCGGCCCGATATAAATTGTGCAGCAGCTCTTCCGAAAGCGCGCTCGAAAGAAATGTCCGCGCCGCCGAGGAAACGGTAGACAAAAAAGACTGCCCGCCGAGCACCGGCAGCAAGCGGGGAAACGCTTCGGCCAGAGACGGCACCCAATCCTCTCGCTCGATGCGCTTCGCGATGTCTTCCTCCGTCATGGCCGCGAGTTTCCGTTCATCCAAAACGGAGAGGCAAGCGTCGACCGCATCGGAAAGCACCGCGCGCAGCGTTTCCTCATTTTCCGAGGCCCAGACCGCCGTGCCTTCTGCGAGCGAATGCATTTTCAGCAGACGATAGAGGCGCGGCACGGTCAAAAGCTCTTCCGTCAAAAGTTCCCGCGCCATGCGGATGATTTTCTCGCGGCTTTGCGAAATCACGTCCGTCCCGAAGGGAACGCCGAGCGGCCGCCGAAAAAGCGAATGCACGGCGAACCAATCCGCCACGCCGCCCACCGCCGCCGCCAGCGTCGTATGAAAAAAGAGCCCGCCCCAAAATGTATCGGAGACGGGCAAGGCCGCGGCGCACGAAAAAAGAGACGCGACCAGCAAGACATCCGCCGCCCTCTCGCGTCTCATCGACTGCGCCCTCCGCCCGACCAGGACCAAATGAGGAGCGCCCCGAAAGCCACCCACGACATCGTGTACGACATCAGGCCGAGGTCCGTCAAAATATTAATCACGGTGAGCCCCAGCATAAAAAGCATATTCGCGCGCATATCCACAAAGGGATCGCGCCGAAAAATGAAATACGCCGCGCCAAGCACCGCCAAATTGATCAAAACGATGCCGGGCAAGAGCAATGAATACGGTAGTTGCGTGATGAGAATGTTTCCTCCCATCAACGCTAAAAAAATCAGAATCCAGGTACTGTTCATAGGAAACGGAATCTCCTTAAAAAAAGGACGCAAGGCTTTTTGCTTTCTTTGTCTTTGCGGCATCGGTGCCAAAAGCCGTTGCAAGATAGAGATGAGGGGCAAAACTTAATTATTTATCGCCTTCGGCGGCAAATTTTGTGAAAACTTTCTGCTGATAGAGATGAGGATGCAGGGCTTTTATCTTGCTCAGCTGTTTTAGCGGCGCAAAATAGTTATTAGCTTTTAGCTGTTAGCCTTTAGATTAAAAGCGGTGTCGCTTCGCGACATTTTATAAATGCGGCCAAAGGTCGCCACCGCTTAGCCTTCTTCGGGAGGCGACCTTCCGGCGGACGGTCGCCTCCCGAAGGGGCGGATGATGGTCTCTCTATGTGAAAACAACGTTTTTTTCAAGAGGCCGCAAGAAAAGAGGCGCAAACGCCGCGCCCCGCCATGCTCATTTTTGCTTTATAAAGGCTTGCTGTCCATGTAGCATGTATCCGGACACAAATCGATTTTATTTTGCCAAACCTTTCGACTGTCCACCGCCGGAT
>CAVEYT010000161.1:0-3800 GCA_963619995.1 Acutalibacteraceae bacterium
GGAAAATGGGAAACAGAATATGTTTCCCAAGTTCGATTTTTTACGAAAAAAATTTTAAAAAACTCCAAAAAATGCTTTTCCAATTCCGTTTCCTCGTGCTATAATGTTTTTGTCTCTTCCCAGTGGGCAGTCGCTCATGGGGATTGTTTGGAGAAAGGTTGTCATGGAGGAGCTGACGAGTCTTGCGAATCGCCGGGTGAAGCAGGCGATGGAATTGCAGCAGAAGAAATATCGCGAGCGCTATGGGCTCTTTGTGATGGAAGGCACGCGGAGCGCGGAGGATGCGTTGGCGCTGGAAACGAGGGGCGTCTCGCTCTTTGTGACGGCAGAGGCGATGGGAAATCCGCGCGTGGCGGCGCTGGTGACGCAGGCGGAAAATTTTGGTTGGGATGTTTTTTCCGTGACGGAGCCGATGATGCGAAAGATGTCGTCGGCGGTGCACGGGCAAGGTGTGCTGGCCGTTTTGCCAAAACCGAGTCGAAAGCTTTCCGAGGCGACGGGGAAATCCGGCCTCTACGTTCTCTTGGACGCGGTGCAGGATCCGGGAAATGTCGGCACGATTCTTCGTACGGCAGCGGCTGCTGGCGTCAAAGGCGTGCTCATGACCGAAGGCACGACGGATCCGTATGCGGAGAAAGCAGTGCAGTCCTCGATGGGAAGCATTTTGCGTCTTCCCGTGTATGAGCGGGTGACGACAGAGGAGCTGGACGCGTTTCTTTTGCGGACGAAATTGCCTTTGATTGGCACGGCGCTTTCGGGCGGGCGGCCGTATCGCGAAGTTTCCTTTAAGACGGATGCGGTCGTGGCTTTCGGAAACGAAGGCGCGGGGCTCTCGGAAGAGATACTGCGGCGGTGCGAAGAGCGCTTGTATATCCCGATGGCGGGCGGCGTGGAGTCGCTCAATGTCTCGGTCGCCGCCGGAATTATATTGTTTGGTTTGAAAGAGTAAGGATGTAAGAAAGAATGGCACGAACGAAGAAAACGAAGAAGAAAGAATCGTATATGGTGGATTTTTCCATTTTGCCGACGGCGGTGAAAGCGACGATTCGCGCGAAGCAGATGATTGAAGACGGCCGCGCGGCGTCTATTTACGATGCGGTGCGCAAGGTGGGCATCAGCCGCAGTGCGTTTTATAAATACAAAGATCATGTCTCGGACGCTTTGGATGAAAATGCGCGGGATATCATGACGCTGGTCGTGACGATGCAGAACGATGTGACGGTCATGACGCGTTTTTTGCGGAAGTTGTCGAAGGAAGAGGCAGAGCCGGTGACGATGGAAAAATCGGCGCCGACATCCGGAGTGGTCGCTTTGACGCTGGGTTTCTATTTGTCCGACCTTCCGTATGACAGCGAAGATTTCATTAAAATGATTCGCGGCGTGAAGGGCGTCGAGGATGTGATGATCGTGGGAGACGAACGATGAAAGAGATTCAGATTGCCCTTTTGGGCTTTGGCACGGTCGGCAGCGGTGTCGCAGAGGCCATTCGAAGAAACGGGGAGGCACTGGCGGCGCAGCTGGGCGCACGGCTCCGCTTGAAGACGGTCTTGGTGCGCGACCCGGCGAAATACGCGTCGCAGGAACTCTTGCAGGGCGTGCGGCTCACGACGGATTTTTCCGATATCGCGGATGATGATGAAATTTCCATCGTGATTGAAGTGATGGGCGGCCTTTCGCCGGCGAAGGAATATATTTATGCGGCGCTCGAAAAAGGGAAAAGCGTCGTCAGCGCGAATAAGGATCTCGTCGCGCAATGCGGCCCCGAAATCATCCGCTTGGCGGAGAAACATCATGTGAATTTCAGCTGCGAGGCGAGTGTCGGCGGCGGTATCCCGATTCTGGTGCCGCTCCATGATTCGCTGGCGGCCAATCGGATTGATAAAATTCTCGGCATCGTGAATGGGACGACGAATTACATCCTGACGGCCATGACGGACACGGGTGATTCGTATGAAGCGGCGCTCGCTGAGGCGCAGGAGAAAGGCTTTGCCGAGGCTGATCCGACCAATGATGTCTGCGGCTATGATGCGGCGCGGAAACTTGCGATTCTGGCGTCCATCGGCTTCCGTGCGAATGTGACATTCGACGACGTCGCGGTCGAGGGAATTGACAAGATTACGCAGCAGGATGTGCTTTACGCCAAAGATATGGGCTACGTCATTAAACTTTTGGCAGTCGCGACGCGCGAAGACGGCGGGATTGCACTCAATGTCTATCCGGCTTTCGTCCCGAAGGCGCATCCGCTGGCGTCTGTAAAGGGTTCGTACAACGCGATTTACGTCGTGGGCAATATCGTGGACGACGTCATGTTTTACGGGCGCGGCGCAGGATCGCTTCCGACGGCTTCGGCGGTCATGGGCGATGTGATTGCGACGGCCAAGCACATCGTGACAAATACGACGGGCACGGGTATGATTTTGACGGAAACCCAGCCTGCGGCTCTCTATTCGTCCAAGAAACTTTGCGACTCTTACTATTTCCGTCTCATCGTGAAAGATGCGACGGGCGTCTTGGCGCAGATTGCACAAATCTTGGCCGACCATGATATCAGCATCAATGAAGTCGTGCAGAAACGGCGTTTCCAAAATTGCGCGGAGCTCATGCTCATCGTCGAATCGGCGCCGCGCGAAAATATCGAACATGTCATCGCGGCGCTGACGGATTTGTCTGCGGTCGTCGAGATTGCGAATGTGATACGGGTGCTCTCCAATGGAAACAAATGAAATCATCGTGCGCGTCCCGGCGACGACCGCGAATCTGGGCAGCGGTTTCGACGTCCTGGGCCTTGCGCTTTCGCTCGAAAATGAATTGCATTTTATCCCGGAAGACGGAGATTTTGCGGATGTCACCATGACGGCGGAAGGCGAAGGCCTCGCGACGTTGGCGACCGCGCCGGAGAATATCATTTTCCGTGCGATGGAAGAAACGGCGAAAGTGATAGGGAAACCGCTTCCCGCCGGGAGGATGCACGCCGTGAATCGCATTCCTTTTGCCAGAGGACTTGGCAGCTCGTCGGCTGCGATTGTTTCCGGTATCGTTCTCGCGAATGCACTCTTGGGCTCGCCGCTTTCTGAGAATGAAATGCTGCAGATTGCGGCGCGCGTCGAAGGGCATCCGGACAATGTGGCACCGGCGCTTCTGGGCGGCTTCGTCGTATCCATGATGGAGGATGGCGTCTGCACCTCCGTCAAAATTCCCGTCGCGGACGATTGGAAAGCTGTCGTTGCCATTCCCGATTGCGAAGTCATGACGGAAGAAGCGCGCGCCGTCCTGCCTGCGACTTACAGCCGCGCGGATGCCGTGCACAATATCAGCGCCGTGTCGTTTTTGCTCACGTCGTTTTTCACGAAAAATCCGACGTACCTCGCGCGCGGTCTCTCAGATTGCATCCACGTCCCGTACCGCATCGGCCTCATCCCCGGCGGCGAAGACGTCATGAAAGCGGCGAAGGAAGCCGGCGCCTTCGGCTCGACCATCAGCGGCAGCGGCTCCACGATGATTGCTTTTGCAGATGCAGCCCACGCCAAAGCGGTGGGAGAAGCGATGCAAAATGCTTTCAATAAAAAAGATATGGCAAGCCGCGTCTTGGTCCTCGATTTCCAAGTGAGCGGCGCGAGGGTGGAAAGGGCTTGAAAAGGCTTGAAAGGGCTTGATGGAGTCACATGGTGGCGCTGACCGTGTTACCGTGAACCGTGGACCGTGCGTGTTTTGCTTTTGTGAAGCATAGAGCTAAGCGCTGTAGCGAGGGCTTGTTTAGATTTCGCATCTCATAGAGATGTGACGAGCGGTAAACGGTAAAC
>CAVEYT010000162.1:0-3792 GCA_963619995.1 Acutalibacteraceae bacterium
CTTTTCGTATTCCGTTTCCAGATTTCGGATGATTCCGTCAAACAGAGTGAAAACCATATCGCCGTCAATCTCCCCTGCCGGTGCCGGGAGGACCGCGTCGAGCACCAGGTCTCCTTTTCCCGAAAAATAACATTTGAAAATTTTATAGCGCGCATTGATGGCATCGACTTCGCGCCGCATCGCCGTTTCATTTTCTTTCGTCAGCGCGCCCGGCATGACCAGCACGCGCAGCAGAGTGAAAATCGTGCTGTCGGCCAGCACAAGCGTCTGGAGCGACTCACCGGCGATGTCCATATGCGAACGAAACGCCACCGTATTCATCGGATCGGCAGCGATTTCATCGATTTCAAAGCACGTGATGCCCTTGGCTTCCAAATACTCTTGGAAACGTTTCGCTTTTTGGTTCATCCGTCATCTCCTCCGTCAGAATTGCGCGCTGACAGTGAAATTGACGCGAACCGCCGAGACGCGATCCGCTTTGCCGGGGAAATCCCGTTTCAGCGGGAAACCAAATACCAATGTGCCGGAAACGTATTGTCCCATTTGCGCCCGGACGCCGAGCCCGGTGCTCACCAGGTAGCGATCCGTGTTTTGGCTTTCCCCGCTTTCGCTGAAAATCCGTCCGTAATCAAAGAATCCGAAGCCGCGAATCTTTCTGTCTTTCGTCAGCGGCACCCCGTATTCCAGACTCAGCGCCATCCCGCTGACGCCGCTCATATAATTTTCCGCATACCCGCGGACGCTGTACATCCCGCCGAGATAAAATTCCCGCGCGCTGACCAGATTTTTTTGGAAACTGTACTGCCCGTCCAGACGCGCGGAAAAATTCCGGCCCCTGGCATCATATCTCTGATACAGCATCGACAATTTATAAAAGCCGAAATTTTTCGTCTCCGATTTCAGCTGAGAATCCGACGAGCTTCGACCGAATGTCAGCGTGTGTTTCCGATAAAAAACGGAACGGTCGCCGTATTTCGTCATCGCCAAGCCCAGCGACAAATCCGTCACCGTGTCGTCCACGAGACGAAAACTGTAATTGCCGGATTTCATATTCAAATCGGAAACGGAATTCTGTCGCCGCAAATCTACGGAAAATTCACTGCGAAACGTTTCCGAGACGCAAATCGGCTGCGCATATCCGAAGGAAAATGCGGCGGCATGTCCCCTCGTCTCGGAAATCTCGGTGTTTTTGACTTGGCGGACGGTATTGAAATTCATTCCGAAATTCAGTTTCCCGCCGCTCCGACCCACCGGGTGCGAGTACATCGCGCTGAGAGCGGCCGTCCCCTGACTGAAAACGGTACCCAAAATGAGCGGGTTTCGCCTGCCGGAAAGGCTGCGATTGTTGTAAAAGAGTCCCATCCGATATTCGCCGGTCGTTTTCGCTCCCATATTATCCGCGAAAAGCGTCCACGAGCTGTTTTTCGGCTCTTTCACCGTGATGTAATAATCCGTCGTCCCTTCGGCTTCCCCCGCTTTGAGCACAATGCGGAGCTGCGCATCATTCGTCCCGTTGAAACGAAGTTGTTCGCGATTGAGCCGCTGCATGCTCGGAATCGTCCCTTCGGTGAGCGGCAAGCGATGCAGAATATATTTCGCATCCGTATTTTTGTTTCCTTCCAGCACGACGCGTCCGACGGTGCTCTCCGCCAAATCGATGTAGACGACGCCGCCTTCAATCTTTTGCGACCGCAGAAACGCACGGCATGTGACATACCCATGATTCGCATAGAGCTGATTGATGGCATCGCGCGCCCCACACAAATCGGAAAGCGACACCTCCCGCCCTTCGTACTCTGCCTTGACGGCCGCCAACTCTTCGGCGCTCAAAACTTTCGATTCTTCGATGTCAAGCCGCTTCAAGAAAAAGGAAACATCACTCATCTGCTGCGTCTCCTCTTCCTTCTTTTCGACTTCCGCTCTCGCGTTCTCCCGCTGCTCGCTAATCCGCCGCTCCACGAGCTCACGCTCCAAATACTCCTGCATCTGAGAGAGCTGCGCGCCCGCATTGGTCGCGTGCGCGGCAGCATTGATATCCTCAGAACCGGCCGGTGCCGCCAAAACGGCGCTAAGCGGAGACAGGGCTCCCAGCAAGGCCACGCTCACGAGTGTCTTTTTCATTCGTATTCTTTCCTCCGTCACAAGAATAAACGAAACCATTGATTCAGGAACCGTCGATTACACAATCGTAAATTCTTCCTCATCTTCCGCGCCGGAGCTCAGTGTCAGAGTGTTTTCGAAAATATTGTACCGATCGAAGAGCACAACCGGATTTCCGAGATAGCTGTAAGCATCCGCGAACATCTTATAACCGGTGTGTTGCCGCGCCAAATCTTCGAGTGTAAATCTTTGGTGATCGGCATAATACCCGTCATCGAGGCGGACGAGAAGACCGTTTGAGCGCTGATTGTGTCCATCCGTGATGTGAAGGCTCATCCAATCGCCGCTGTCGGCGTAAACATAATTCGCATTCCCCGCTTTGGGCATCGCGCCGAAAATCGCCGTCTTGCTTCCCATGGCGGAAATACCGGCATTGCCGTGGACGCGAATTCTGTCGGAATCGAATTTCCCGCCCTCGGTGATACGAATATCCGCATCGGTGACATGCAGCGTATCAAAGACGCTGTCGCCGGCATTTTGCAAATCGAGCGGGCCTTTCACCATCGAATTTTCGACGCCGCCCGCGATATCGAAATGAATGACACCCTGATAGGAATCCCCATGCTGCACGTCAATCGGCGTGTCGATATAATCGCCGTGAAGCCGGAGATACGAACCGACCTCGACTTTTCCGATTGAGATTTTATGGCCTTCGCCGCCCGCCGTGACGAGCACCCGATCGCCGGACACTTCCGCCAAGTTCACGTTTCCGTATTTGGTCGCCGCTTCGACGGCACCGTTCAAGGCGTGGGCGTCACCCGTGCTGTTGATATCGCCCGTTTCCGTTTCGATGCTCACATTGTTTCCGCCTACGAGCGAGCCTTCGTTTTCGATACCTTGCGCCGCCGAAAGATGCAAATCCTTTCCGGCCACCAGCGTGGATTCCGACCCGTTGTAAATCTTTCCTTCCGACGATGTGATGTGGATATTTCCGGCGACATCGGCAACCGAGAAATCTTTTCCGACCGTCATATCGCCCTTCGCGGAAAGCGTCAAATCGCCGGCCGTCGAGAACGAAAAATCGTTATAGAAATTCCCTTCCGGCGCCACAAGACCGATATTGCCCGTCGCAATGAAATATTTCCGTTCTCCGAGCAATTCGTACTCTTTCCCGTTTACCTTATAGAAATTATCGTAATTGATGACATCGCCGTGGTCGGAGCGAAGCGTAATCGTACCGGGCTCCACCGTGTGCGTTCCATCTTCCTGCTGTTCCGTCTTGCCCATAGCGACAATATCGCCGCGATTCAGGACATCGCCCGCGCGGAAGAATTCCATATCGCCCTTGATGGCCGTCTTCGTTTCCGTCCGTCCGCCCTCCGTCACGCTGACAGTGACCGTTTCTACGCCGTCTCCCGTAAAGGACAAATCCTGATCTTTTCCGGCCGCGTCCACATACGATGCTATCGTCACGATGCTTTCACGTTCCGCCTTCGACAGGGCATCGACATCCGTCTCGTCCGTGATTCTCTCGTAAGCGCCGGTCGTGTTCGATTTGTAATACTTGTACGCTTTCACCACCTTGATGTCCGCACTGTCGACACTCGGCGTGACAACCTTTGCATCCCCTTTGGTGCTCGCCATGTAGAACGGACGATTTTCTTCCGTCGCACCGCCCGCAATCAGCTCCGC
>CAVEYT010000163.1:0-3780 GCA_963619995.1 Acutalibacteraceae bacterium
ACCTGCGCTCAATTCTCAATTCTCAAATCTCAATTCTTTCTTGCAAGAGTAAAAAAACACGATGTAACACAAAAAACGAAGCATCGTCTGATGTCTGACGTCTGACCGTCTGACGTCTTAATCTCTATGAGCCGCAAAAAACTAACAGCTAGCAACTAACGGCTAATAACTATCTTGCGCCTGCCTCTCAAAGTGGAGAACATTTTCCGTTTCGCCCTCTCATCCCCCATCTCTCACATTTGTGGTATAATGAGAAAATCTAAATTGTTCACGCGAATCAATGTTTCATGTAACAAACACGGAAGGATACCTGTATGGATTCTATCTTATTTGATATACGCCATCTGACGCATGCGTATGAGGCGGAGGATGGGTCGGAGTACCGGGCGCTCTCCGATGTGTCGTGCCGGATCGGGAAGGGCGAATTTACGGCGATCATCGGGACGAACGGGAGCGGGAAATCGACGCTGGCGCGGCATTTGAATGCGCTGCTTTTGCCGACGGAGGGCGAGGTTTTGGTCGAGGGGCTCTCGACATCTTTGCCGGAAAATGTCTGGACGATTCGGCAGCGCGTGGGGATGGTTTTCCAAAATCCGGACAACCAGCTGGTCGCGGCGCTCGTGGAAGAGGAAGTGGCGTTCGGGCCGGAGAATCTGGGCGTGCCGACGGAGGAAATCCGCGCGCGGGTCGATGAGGCGCTCGAAAAAGTGGGGATGAGTGCGTATCGGCAGCACGCGCCGTCCATGCTTTCGGGCGGGCAAAAGCAGCGGATCGCGATTGCGGGCGTCTTGGCGATGCATCCGGATTGCATCATTTTGGATGAGCCGACGGCGATGCTGGATCCCGTGGGGCGCGCGGAAGTGATGAAGACGGTGCACGAGCTCAATGAAAAAGAGGGGATTTCCGTCGTTTTGATCACGCATTTCATGGAAGAGGCGGCGACGGCGGATCGGGTGCTCGTCGTCCACAAAGGGAAATTGGTGACGGAGGGGACGCCGCGGGAGGTCTTTTCCTCGCCGGAGAAACTGGTGGAAATCGGGCTCGATGTCCCCGTTTCCGTCGATTTGGCGTATGAATTGCAGAAAAAAGGGATTTCCGTCCGCACGGATTGCCTGACGGACGAGGAGCTGGGAGAGGCATTATGTCGATACGCGTCGAAGATGTGAGCTTTGTGTACGGCGCGGGGACGCCGTATGAGAAACGGGCGCTTTCGGATGTGGATTTGACGATTGAAAAAGGCGAATTTGTCGGCATCATCGGCCACACGGGAAGCGGGAAATCTACGCTGATTCAGCATCTGAACGGGCTTTTGCATCCGACGTCGGGGTGTGTCACGGTGGATGGGGTCGACCTTTCCGGCAAGGACAAGGAAGCGATGGCCAAGCGCCACTCTGTGGGCATGGTGTTTCAATATCCGGAGCAGCAGCTTTTTGAGGAAACGATTGCCGAGGATATCGCTTTCGGGCCGCGCAATTTGGGCTGCGACGAGGCGGAGACGGAGAAACGGGTGAAAGAGGCGATGGCGGCCGTCGGGCTGTCGTATGACACGTATGCGAAGCGTTCGCCTTTCCGTCTTTCGGGCGGGCAAATGCGGCGCGTGGCGATCGCGGGCGTCTTGGCGATGAAGCCGGATTTTCTTATTTTGGATGAACCGTCGGCGGGGCTGGATCCCGTGGGACGGCGGGAAATTTTTGCGCAGATTCGCGCTTGGTATGAAGCGGGCGCGTTCTCGGTCATTTTGGTTTCGCACAATATGGATGACATCGCGCGGCTGGCGACGCGGCTCTTGGTCATGGATCACGGGCGGCTCGTGCTGGACGGCGCGCCGATGGATTTGTTTTTGCATCACCGAGAGGAACTCTTGGCGGCGGGCGTCGATGTGCCGCCGCTCACGGAGACATTGCTCTCGCTTTCGGCGCGGGGCATCACGGCGCCGACGGAGGCCGTGACGGCGAAAGAAGCCGCGGCCGGCATGGTGAAAGCGTGGAAGGAGGCGGGACTATGCTGACGGATATCACGCTCGGGCAGTATTATCCCGGAAACTCGTTCTTGCATCGGATGGATCCGCGGGCGAAGATCCTTTGCACGATGATTTTTATCGTGGCGATATTTCTGGCAAAAGATGCCGTTTCCTACGGTCTCGTGACAGCTTTCATCGCCCTTTGCATCGCCGTCTCCGGTGTGCCTTTCCGCATGGTCGTGCGCGCGGTGAAGCCGCTGTGGCTCATTTTGCTTTTCACGATGATGATTCACGTGCTCTCGACGCCGGGGACGGTCGTCTGGGAATGGGGCTGGATTTCCGTCACGGAAGAAGGCCTCCGAAACGGGACGCTCATGACGCTTCGCCTCGTGTACTTGATTGGATTTTCGTCGCTTTTGACGTACACGACGAGCCCCATCACGCTGACGGACGGGATCGAGTCGCTGCTCTCGCCTTTCCGCAAAATCGGCGTGCCGGCGCATGAGCTGGCGATGATGATGACGATTGCGCTCCGTTTCATTCCGACGCTTTTGGAGGAAACGGATCGCATCATGAAGGCGCAGGCGTCGCGCGGCGCGGATTTCTCTTCGGGAAACATCTGGCAGCGCGCGAAAGCGATGGTGCCGCTCTTGGTGCCGCTCTTCATTTCCGCATTCCGCCGCGCGGACGATTTGGCGACGGCAATGGAAGCCAGATGCTATCGCGGCGGAGAAGGCCGGACGAAAATGCACGTCCTCGCCTACAGCGGGCGGGACGCGGTCGCTTTCTCGGCGGTCCTTGCCGTGACGGCGGCGCTACTCGCCAAATGGTGGCTGGGTTTATAAAAAATTGTTTTTGAAAATCGGTCAAAGGAGGAATTGACAATGGAAGATTGTATCTTTTGCAAAATCGCGGCGGGGGACATCCCGAGCAACAAAGTCTATGAGGACGAACATTGGCTGGCCTTCCGGGACATCGAGCCCTGTGCGCCGGTCCATATCCTCGTGATCCCGAAATTTCACGTCAAAAATATTTTGGATTTCGATGAAGAAGCGAATCGGAAATTTGCCGATTTCTTCCTCGTCGTCAAAGGCATCGCGGAAAAAGAAGGCTTGTCGGCGGACGGTTTCCGTCTCGTGATGAATACGGGCGAAAAAGCGGGCCAATCGGTCTTTCATTTCCACGCGCATATCATCGGAGGGAAAGAACTCGGCTGGCCGCCGTTTCCGGAAAAATGAGAAATGAGAGATGAGAGATGAGAGATGAGAGATGAGGAGCCTGGCTTTGGCTCTTCTTTTCTTTTGCGGCGTGTGGTGTGATTCGCTTTCTGCTGATAGAGATGAGGGGGCAGGCTTTTGTCTTGCTCGGCTTTTGCGGCAGGCGCATGATAGTTGTTAGCTATTAGCTATTAGCTGTTAGTTTTTTGGCGTCTCATGGAGATCGAGACGTCAGACGGTCAGACGTCAGACTTTAGCGGTGTCGCCTTCGGCGACGATTTTTATAATGCGGCGAAGCCGCTGCATATGAAGCCCTCCTTTGGAGGAGGGTGCCCCGCAGGGGCGGGTGATGGGACGCTGAATGCGAAAATGTGCGCGAAGCGCACACCTCTGCAAGCCTTCTTTTGAAAGAAGGTGCCTCCGTAGGAGGCGGAAGATAGAATGCGCCGCAGGCGCATAGCTTCTTGCGAACGCGGAGAACCCCGCTGGGGCGCTTTGGCTTGCGTGAAATCACGCGGGGTGCTTTCCCGCAGAACTCCTGTCGCGATCTACTTTCTTTCTTCCCCGTGGAAGAAAGATGGCGGGTGAGGCCTCTTCGACCGA
>CAVEYT010000164.1:0-3762 GCA_963619995.1 Acutalibacteraceae bacterium
TCTTTCTTCCACGGGGAAGAAAGAAAGTAGATCGCGACAGGAGTTCTGCGGGGAAGCACCCCGCGTGATAATCGCCGAATGACACATTCGATGTATCACTCCGCATGTGTCATGCAAACCAAAGTAGCCCAGCGGGATTCTTCACTTTCGCAAGAAGTTATGCGCCTGCGGTGCATTCTATCTTCCGGCGCTCCGCGCCACCTTCTTTCAAAAGAAGGCTTACGATGCGGCGCCTCACGCAAATTTTCTGGCTGCGAAGACGGTGTCTTCGTTACGAAAAATCGTAACGAAGCACCGGCTTCCGTGCCGCCGTCACTTCGTCCGGCCGGCGAATCGGCGCGTTGTGCGGCGCCGTGTGCAGCAGCTCCGGATTTTCTCTTCCTTCCGCAAAGACGCGAAGGAAAATGTCCGCTGCCGCATCGAGCGTTTCCTTGTTTTCCGTTTCCGTCGGCTCCGCCATCAAGGCTTCGTGCACGATGAGCGGGAAATACATGGTCGGCGGGTGCATGCCGTTGTCCAAAAGTCGCTTGGCCACGTCGAGCGCCGAGACGCCCGTTTCCTTGTGATACGCCGCGAGCGAGAGGACGAATTCGTGCATGCAGGTGCCGACATTCGCGATATCCATGTGCCCGCGCAGGCGGCTCATGAGGTAATTCGCGTTGAGGACGGCCATGCCGGATGCTTCCGCGAGCCCCTCCGCGCCGAGCGCCAAGATGTACGTCAGCGCACGCAAGACGACGAGAAAATTTCCGTGGAAACTGCGCACGCGTCCGCAAGAATGCGCCGGAGTCTCAAAATGATACACGCCATCTTTTTCCGCCGCCACGGGACCCGGCAGGAAATCGGCCAGGAACGCTTTGCAGCCGACGGGACCGGAGCCCGGACCGCCGCCGCCGTGCGGAGTCGCAAACGTTTTGTGCAGATTCACGTGCACACAATCAAAGCCCATGTCCCCCGGACGCGCCCGCCCGACAATCGCGTTCAGATTCGCGCCGTCGTAGTAGCAAAGGCCGCCCGCGTCATGGACGATTTTTGTAATCTCCAAAATATTCGGATCGAAAATGCCGAGCGTATTCGGATTCGTGAGCATGAGGCCCGCCGTTTCGTCCGACACCGCCTCGCGAAGCGCGTCCAGATCGACGCCGCCTTCCGCATTCGACGGAACGGAAACGACGGAGAAACCCGCCATCGCCGCCGAAGCCGGATTCGTCCCGTGCGCGGAATCGGGGACGATGATTTTCGTCCGTTTCGTGTCGCCGCGTGCCAAATGGTATTCGCGAATGAGGAGAAGCCCCGTGTATTCGCCGTGTGCGCCCGCCGCCGGTTGCAGCGTCACGCCGTCCATGCCCGTGATATCCGCCAAGAGTCGCTGCGCCATTGCCAGCGCTTCGAGCGCCCCCTGCACCGTTTCCTCGCTCTGCAAAGGATGCAGCTCCGTGAAACCGGGAAGGCCGCACGTCGTCTCATTCACCGCCGGATTGTATTTCATCGTGCACGAGCCGAGCGGATAGAAACCGTCGTTCACGCCGAATGCTTGCTGCTCCAGCGCGGAATAATGCCGGCTCATCTCCACTTCCGAGACCTCCGGCAGACGCGGCGCCTCTTTCCGACAAGGGAAATCGGGAGCCCGCTCCGGCACGTCACATTTCGGCAAATGCGCCATTTTGTGCCCGCTCTTGCTTCTTTCAAAAATCAGCTCCATCTCATTTCCCTCCTTTCAGCACGGAAATCAAAGCGTCGATATCCTGCTTCGTATTCATTTCCGTCGCGCACCAAAGAATGCCGCCCGCGACCGGAAGGCCGCCCAAAATGCCCGCCGCCGCAAGTTTCCGATCCACCGCTTCCGCGTCCTCACATTCCGTGACAAATTCATGGAAAAACGGACGATTATAGCGCAGCGGGAAACCGATTTTAGCAAGTTCATCCGCCAAATAATGCGCCTTTTGGTAGCAAAGATTCGCCGCCTCGGCCAGACCCGACGGCCCCATCGCCGTCAGATACGCGCTCGCCGTCATCGCACAAAGGGCCTCATTCGAGCAAATATTCGACGACGCCTTTTCGCGGCGGATGTGCTGCTCACGCGCCTGCAGCGTCAGGACAAAGCAACGATTTCCGTCCGCGTCCTTCGTTTCCCCTACGATACGCCCCGGGAGCTGGCGCATATGTTTTTGCTTCGTCGCCATGAACCCCAGATACGGTCCGCCGAACGAAAGCGGCATCCCGAGCGGCTGCCCTTCCCCGACGGCAATATCGGCATCCAGCACGCCCGGCGTTTCCAGGAGTCCCAAAGAAATGGGATTCACGCTCATGACCGCCATCGCGCCCGCTTCGTGCGTCGCCGCGATGAGCGCCGCGCTGTCCTCGATGCACCCGTAAAAATTCGGCTGCGCAAAGCAGAAACACGCCACATCCTCCGTCAAAAGCCCCGAAAGCGCCGCCGCATCGACCGCGCCGTCTTTCTCCGGCGCCAAGACCACCTCGACACCGCGGCTCTTCGCATACGTGCGAACGACCTCGATCACCTGCGGATGCACCGTGGCCGCTATGACGACGCGCGAGCGTTTCCGCGATTGGCACATGAAAACGGCCTCCGCCATCGCCGTCGCCCCGTCGTACACGGACGCATTCGACACGTCCATCCCCGTCAGCTCGCAAATCATCGTCTGGTACTCAAAAATCGATTGCAAAATTCCCTGGCTGATTTCCGCCTGATACGGCGTGTACGTCGTGCGAAACGCTTCCTTGCCGATCACCGTCTTCACAATCGGCGGGATGTAATGCCGATACGCGCCCGCGCCGCGAAAAACGCTCTTATAGACGACATTTTTCTCCGCCATTTCGGAAACGCGCGCCAGCACTTCCATTTCCGAAAGCCCTGCGGGCAAATCCAATTTCCCTTGATACACTTCGCGCGGCACCGCGGCGTACAAATCATCCAGACTCTTTACGCCGACCGCCGCCAGCATCGCCTGCCGTTCCTCCGCGGAAGACGGCACATAGCTCGCCATCTCAGGCCTCCCCGCCCGCTTCGCAGAACGCTTCGTAATCGGCGGCAGAAAGCAGCTCCGACTCCGTCTCCGAGACGTCTTTCACCTTGATGAACCAAGCCCCGTAGGGATCGCCGTTCACCGATTCCGGCGCGTCCAAAAGCGCCTCATTGACTTCTGCGACGACACCGGAAACCGGGCTGTAAATATCGGAAACCGCCTTCACGGATTCCACATCGGCAAACGAATCGCCGATCTCCACCGCGTCCCCCACTTCGGGCAGCCCGACGAACACAATGTCCCCCAGCTGATCCTGCGCAAAATCCGTGAGTCCGACGGCGACAAGATCCCCTTCCTCGCGAATCCATTCATGGGTCTTGGCATACTGCAAATCTTTCGGGAAATTCATGATGATTACCTCCTTGGAAATAGAAATATATGTTTTATGATTGGCTTCTTGCGTCAGGCGCAAGATAGTTGTTAGTTATTAGCTGTTAGCTATTAGTTTTTTTGTGGCACATAGTGCTTGAGACATCAGACGGTCAGACGTCAGACGTCAGACTGTTCTTGGCTTTGATTGTCACATCGTGCTTCTGGCTCTTGCAAGAAAGAATTGAGATTTGAGAATTGAGAATTGAGCACAGGTGTCGCCTCCGGCGACGATTATTAAAATGCGGCCGAAGGCCGCCACCGCTTCCCCTCAATTCTTTCTTGCATTCGTCCCCATCACAAACGCCACAAAAAGCAAAACAAGAAAACAGCCATGCCCCTCAAT
>CAVEYT010000165.1:0-3732 GCA_963619995.1 Acutalibacteraceae bacterium
CACGGTCCACGGTCCACGGTCTACGGTCACATCTCGATGAGAAGCGCTCCCGGCTCCCGGCTCACATCACTCCCGCTTTCGTGACGATTTCTTCCACGGCCGGGATGTCATTGATCGGCATGAGGTGGGCGCCGGCGGCTCCCATTTCTTTTAATTTCCGGACGATATCGGCGGCGATTTCGATGCCGGCGGTGCGGCCTTCTTTTTCCATGCGATCTTGGATTTCCTGCGTCACGGAGATGCCCGGGACTTTTTCGTGGAGGTAGAGGGCCATTTTGTGACTTTTGAGCGGGATGACGCCGAAGAGGATGGGGAGGCCGATTTCTTTGGCGCCTTGCAGATAGTCTGCGACGCGTTTCTCGTCGAAGACGGGCTGGGTCTGGACGAAATCGGCGCCGGCGGCTTTTTTGTCTTCGAGGCGGCGGAGTTCTTTGTCGAGGTCGGGCGCGCCGGGATTTCCCGTGGTGCCGATGTAGAAACGAGTGGGCGCGTCCAGTTTGTTTCCGGCCATATCGTAGCCTTCGTTGAGGCGCTTCGCGATGCGGATGAGGCCCATGGAGTCGGTCTCAAAGACGGGCTTCGCGTCGGGATTGTCGCCGATGTCCGGCGGGTCGCCCGTGAGGGTCAAAATATTGTGGACGCCGAGAGCCGACGCGCCGAGGAGTTCGGCTTGGAGGCCGATGAGGTTGCGGTCGCGGCAGGTGAGGTGGAAAATGGTCTCGAGGTCGTAATCCTGCCGGATGATGTGCGAGAGCGCGATGGGGCTCATGCGGAGCTTGGCCATCGGGCAATCGGCGATATTGACGGCGTCGGCGTATCCGATGAGGTGGATGGCATCTTTCTGCGTCTTGAGCGGCGAGGCGCTTTTCGGCGGGTCGAGCTCGACGGTGATGGTGAATTGGCCTTTTTCGTGTTTGTCGCGAAGGGTATTCATGGAAACGGTTTCCTTTCTTTCAATGATTTTCCAATAAACGGTCGGCTTCTCGGACGGCGCAGATGCCGTCTTTTGCGTAGGAGTCGGCGCCGATTTTTTCCGCGTACTCGGGCGTGACGACGGCGCCGCCGGTCATGAGACGAATGTGCGGACATTTCTCTTTCAAAAGTTTCACGGCGGCCTCCATTTCGGGAAGGGTCGTCGTCATGAGGGAGCAGAGGCCGATGATGTCCGGTTTCTCCGTCTCCGCATTTTGCAGCAAGTCCGCCGGGTCGACGTCTTTTCCGAGATCCGTGACTTCGTAGCCGCTGTTTTCCAAAAGGGCGGCGACGATATTTTTGCCCAGGTCGTGGATGTCGCCTTTGACGGTGCAGATGGTGAAGCGGCCTTTCGGCGCGGCGGAGACGTCCGGGAGAAGGTTTTTGAGCGCGGCGGAGGCGGCTTGCATCGCTTCGGCGGCCATCATGACTTGCGGCAGGAAATATTGGCCGCGTCCGTAGCCGTCGCCTATCGCGGTCATGGCGGCGGTGAGGCCGTCCTTGATAATCGTGTCGGTGGAAATGCCTTCGGAAACGGCGGTGGGAATGAGCGCGGCGGCTTCTTCTTTTTCCCCGCGGAGAACCGCCTCGCGAATTTTTTCAAGAGTGGAAACGGGGGCAGCTGTCACTGTTTCCTTCGTTTCTTTTGCTTCCGGCGCCCCGGCGGTCTGGATAAATTCTTTGGCACCTTCGTCGTAGCCCAGAAGGAGGCGGCCGCAGGCGAAGGCTTTTTGGATGTCTTCGTCGAGCGGATTCACGATGGGGGCGTCCATGCCGCAGGCAAAGGCCATGGTGAGGAAGGCGGCATTGATTTGCGGGCGCGCCGGGAGGCCGAAGGAAACATTGCTCGTGCCCATGACGGTCGCAAGGCCGAATGTCTCGCGGTAGCGCTTGAGCGTGAGGAGCGTCTCACGCGCGGCGGTCGCATCGGTCGCCGTCGTCAGGACGAGGGGATCCAGCAGCAAATCTTCGCGGCGAAGGCCGTGCGAGAAGGCGACGTCCAAAATGCGGCGCATGATTTCGATGCGTTCGTCCGCCGTTTTCGGGAGGCCTTTCTCGGAAATGGGAAGGCAGAGCACGGCGGCGCCGTATTGTTTCGCCAGCGGGAAGACGGCGTCCATGAGCGCGTCATTGGCGCTGACGGAATTGATGAGGGCGCGGCCGGGATAGACTTTGAGCGCGCGCTCGATGACGGCGGGGTCGGTCGAATCGATGGAAAGCGGCGTCGGGCAGAGCATGGAAAGCTCGGAGACGACCGTTTCCATTGCGGCGGCCTGGTCGATGCCGGGCGCGCCCATATTGACGTCGAGCATATCGGCGCCGGCCGCCTCCTGCGCCAGCGCTTCTTTTTTGATCGACAAGAAATTTCCGGCTTGCAAGTCTTCGCGCATTTTTTTGCGGCCGGTGGGATTGATGCGCTCGCCAATCTTGACGGGCGGGTAGCCGTTTCCCACATAGACGGTGCGCGTGCGGGACGTGAAGGCGGTGAAGGGGGAAACGGGCGCGCGGTTCGTTTCCGGAAGTTTTTCCGCCGCTTCTTTGATGGCGCGGATGTGCGCGGGCGTCGTGCCGCAGCAGCCGCCGGTATAGGAAACGCCGGCCTCGGCGAATTTTTGGACATAAGCGGCCATATCGTCCGGTGTGAGGGGGAAGTGCGTCTCGCCGTTTTCCAAGACGGGCATGCCGGCATTGGGCTGGATGATGAGGGGCCGGTTTGTGACGGCGGCCATTTTTTGCGCGACGACAAGGAGCTCTTTAGGCCCGGTCGAGCAATTCGCCCCGATGACGTCGGCGCCCATCGCGTCCAGGAGAATCGCGGCGGCCGCGGGATCGGTGCCGGTGATGGTGCGCCCGTCTTCGGCAAAGGACATTTGGCAAATGACGGGAAGGCGGCAGGCCGCTTTGGCAGCGGTGAGTGCGGCGCGCATTTCCGCGATGTCGATGATGGTCTCGATGATGAGACAATCGGCACCGGCGTCCGCCAAAGCTTTCGCGAGCCGATAGAAACCGGAGGCCGCTTCGTCGAAGGAAAGACCGCCCAAGGGACGGATGAATTGCCCGGTGGGCCCGATGTCCCCGGCGACGCGGATGGTGGGCGAGGCGGCGCGCGCATGGGAAACGGCGGCCGCGGCAATCGCCTCGACTTTGTCTGCAAGGCCGTATTCGGCGAGTTTCAAAGGCGTCGAGCCGAAGGTATTCGTCGTGATGAAATCGGCCCCCGCCGCGGCGTATTCCGCATGAATGCTGCGGACGATGTCGGGATGGGTGAGATTCATGGCATCCGGGCAGGTGCCCTGCGGGATGCGGTGGTGTTGGAGCATGGTGCCCATGCCGCCGTCAAAGATGAACATAAAAAATTTTCCTCTCTTTTTATTTTTTCCGTTTTGCGGAACGCGGCTTCTGCCGCTATAAAATGCGGCGAAGCCGCCACATGTCAAGCCTTCCTTTGAAGGAAGGTGCCTCCGTAGGAGGCGGAAGATAGAATGCGCCGAAGGCGCATAACTTCTTGAGAAAGCGAAGAATCGAGCTGGGTCGCTCTGGTTTGCACGAATCACGCGGGGTGCTTTCCTGCAGTTTCCATTTTGTGATGAATCACGCGGAGTGCTTCCCCGCAGAACACCTGTCGCAAGACTACTTTCTTTCTTCCCCGTGGAAGAAAGAAAGTAGCAAAGAAAGAAGACGCCGCCAGATTGAAATTTTCCTGAGTTCCGGGGTGCTCGGATGCTCAGCCTTGCCAATGCTTACGTCGAAAGAGACGCG
>CAVEYT010000166.1:0-3727 GCA_963619995.1 Acutalibacteraceae bacterium
CGGAGACGCAGACGATCTCCGGGACACAGACGTATGAGGCGGGGTCGTATGTCACTGTCACCGGAAAGGCCGGCAGCCCGAATGCAACCGGCTTCAAAGTAGAAAGCGGTACGGCAGGAGGCGATGCCAATATCGGGACAGTCACTGTCGGTGACGGGACGGGGACCATTCACATCAAGACAGAAAGCAGCGAGACCGACAATTCACTTTCCAACGGCGTCTGGATCGAGCCCCATGCGCAATTGACCATCAATGGAAATCTGGATATTTCTTCCGTTTACGGTGGCAGTTGTTTCGCCAATGGTATCGTTATTCTGAATTCAGGAACCGGTGAAGGCGCGTATTCGTCCATCGCCGTCAATGGCAATGTCACAATCGGCGATTCGTCGAAACAGGGGGATCTGACGGATGACAGCTCGGATAAAAATTGGGGCGTCAATGCGGCGGATTTGCATGGCGGCTTAGGTTCCGGCTACACCGGAGCGCGTTGGGCTCCGGTGGGAATCGGGATTAATGGAAACGGGCAAGGCAGCACGATTGATATCAATGGGAATTTGTACATCGCGATACGCGGCATGGCACTGGCGACGGATCCGTACTATGCGATGGATGGCAAGACGGCGTATGAATTGGCGACAATTAACGCCAACAAGGGCGATGTGACGATTTATACGCCGGAGAGTTCCTCGGAAAGCTATCTGGCGGCGGCGTCTTACGGCGGCACGATCAATGTGAATATGAATGACGCACGGACGAGCGGCGCGGGGCATAATGTCGTCATCCAAGGCAATCTTTTGTCCATGAAAGAAAATAATGGCAGTGGCGGGACATATTTTTATAAAGACGGTCGCATCAATTTGGCGCTGGATACGAGTGCTTCCTCTTGGACGGGCGTCGTGGACAATGCCGGTGCCGATTATGCCGGGGAAGTGAATCTTTGGCTGCAAAACGGAGCGACTTGGACGCATGAATCCAAGTCGAAGACGGATAGTCTGCAAGCGGAAAACATGCCTGCTATGAGCAAAAGTCAGTACGGACAATACGATGGGGTGAGCCATCTCTCGACGCTCCACGGCGGCGCGAGCGCAGACAAGGCCGGGAATCTTTTTATGACGTCGACGACTCCGCTTCAAATCGCAAATTATGACGGTCATACGAATGTGTACTACAGTCATACGGGAAACGGAGAGACAAAGGCGAGTTACACGGGCGGTGATCTCACCATTGCGAGCGCGGCGACAGGTTCTTCCATTTCCCTCATTACGGACAATACCGGTATCACGATGACGAATACGGCGAATGTCGCCAAAGTTTTGAACGCATTGGCATCGAAGCTGATTTACAGTGAAGCGGCTTCCGGCACGACGAATCTCAAAGGCTACGTCAAGATTGCGGACGGGCTCACATCGTCTTCCTCAGCGCTCAAAACGGGGGATATTACATTTACATCCGATGGCACGGGGAGCTATACAGACGATTCCACGGATCCCAAGACGTATCAAACCGGTCCGATTACGGCGTCGGAAAATATCGGCGATACGCGCGAAAGCGATCAAGACGGCATTGTGTCTGTTTCCGTCACGGAGGCGCAGACCGGGACATACGGCAGCGCGCCGAGTGCCATGTACACGGGCGATAATGCGACGAGTCCGCTCGTCGTGGATTTGCAGGGGCATACCTTGAAACTTTCCGCAGGCGGCAATGCGAAAAAATATCTGGAAACGGTCGATGTCGGAGAGGCTTCCGAAGTACAGATCAAGGACACCGTCGGAGGCGGCGCGCTAAAAATCTCCACCGGCGTGGGTGCCGACGGAAACGCGGATAATGCCACCAGTTACACGTATGGCGTCTATGTCGATTCCGATGGGAAATTGACGGCGGATGCCGATGTGACAATCGACGGTGTCAAATCGACCGGGAACAGAGCCTATGGGATTTATGTCGAAAGTGGAGGCAATCTTGTTTTCAATAAAGATTTGACAATCAAAAATGTGGAGAATAAGAATACGGTAGGGGCAAATACGCATGCGATTTACGCCGCTGCCAGCGGAGCTGCCGTGACAGTCAAAGGCAATCTGACGGTTGAAAATATTGCCGGCCCCGTACTTCGCGTCAATGGTGGCACCATTTCTACGGCCGGTGGGACAATCACGGCAGCGGCACTGCCACCGAGTACGACGACCACTTATGCCCAGTATTACGCAGCCAGTGTCAATAAGGGCACCGTCAATTTGAACACCGGAACCGATATTACGCCCGGCGTCCTCCATGTGACGGGTGATTTGTATGTCACAGACAACAGCACTTCCGTCATCAATATGAATTTGACAGAAGATTCGACGTGGACGGGGGCGGCCGTCAATACGGCAAGCAGCACGTACAACGATCCGTCCGGTCAAATCAATCTGACGATGGCGGACGGTTCTCTGTGGACGCATGAAACGGGGCGTTCCAATACTTCCAAGGCGACAACATTTGCCGGCAGCAATATTTCCAAGCTGGAAGGATCCGGTGGCGCGATTTACCAGACGGCGACCGCAGGCATCAAAGTTTTTGATTACGAAGGCAGCCACACGGTTATTTATGCGCATGACGAAAGCACCCCGACGACCATCATCGGCGGAGATTTCACAGTGAAGAAGGCCGCTGACGGTTCCTCCATCACGCTCGTCACAGACAATGCGGGCATCACGAAAGGTTTCGATGATTCAGACTTGGCGTCGGAGCGAAACAATGTGAGCGAAGTGCTGAATCAGCTCGCGCAGAAACTTTTCTACACGGCCAATGACGGGAAACTCACGGGGACGGTCAAGATTGCCGACGGTCTCACGGCAAGCTCGACGGCTCTCAAGACGGGGGCGATTTCTTTTTCGACGGCATCGACCGGTACGAAGACGGCGGGCCAGGGTTTCTACGATTACACGCCGGCGGATGATACGAAGACGTATCGGACGGGCGCGATCACGGAATCGGAGACAATCAGCCTCAGCCGTGAATTGGATTCTGCCGGCGTGGCACATGTCACAATCACGAAGCCCAATGCGAACAATGAAGGTTTTGTCAGTACGCTTTATGCGGCCGGCAGTACGGCGAAAGCCACTCCGATGACGGTCGGGCTCGGCGGCAAAGGTCTTGCGTTGGCAGCCAATTCGGACAATAAACAGGCGGCGGCTATTTATGTGGGCGACAATACGTATATCAATATTACCAATCCGTCGACGGCGCAAAAATTGTCCGTCACGGCATCGAATACGGATACGCGTGCCGCTCACGGGATTTATGCGGCCGGCGGCGCACATCTCTCCGTCACCGGTCCGGTGGAAATTTCCAATATTGCGACGGCAGGCGACTCGGCGAATGGGATTTCCATTCAAGGAAAATCGAGCGATGTGACCATCGACGGCTCTTTGAAGATTCAAGATGTAAAAGGGACAAGAGAGCGCGGAGCCGGAATCAGTGCGTCGGGGATCAATGTCACGGGCGAATTGTCGAGCGTCACGGTGACGGGCGCGGTCGATATTTCCGGCGTACGCGGCGCAGGCATCAAGTTGGCCGGTGCCGATACGAAAGTATCTGTCGGTGGCGGTACGATCACGGCGGCCGAAGATGCCGATAAATCGAAGAATTTCTCTGCCGTCCGCGTACAGCAAGGGCAGCTGGACATTAACATGAAAGACGGTGCCGCCGGCACGACGACGACCAAAATCATCGGGGATATGTATGTCAC
>CAVEYT010000167.1:0-3721 GCA_963619995.1 Acutalibacteraceae bacterium
GCTGAGTAAGAAATAATTTCATGAGAGGCGAAAACTTTTTCTCTCAGGCGCAAGATAGTTATTAGCTATTAGTTACTAGCTGTTAGTTTTTGGCGACTCATAGAGGCCCTAAAGTCAGGCATCAAACATCAGCCGTAAAAAGTTAGCAGTTGATAGCGAGTAGTTAGCAGTACAGGTGTCGCTTCGCGACAATTTTATAAATGCGGCCGAAGGCCGCCTCCTCTTTAGTCTAATAACTAACAGCTAATAGCTAATAACTTTCCGCACTTTGAAACGCGTAAGCTTCCCAGCATTTAGAAAGAGGCATATATGAAACGAATCTTGATTGCCGTACTCACTTTTCTTTTCACATTCGCGCTCGCCGCTTTGGCCGAGGCGGCGACGGTGACCGGCGTTTCCTGGGCGGCCAGGACAGATGCAAGCGTTCCTTTTGTTCGCATCGTCCTCGACGTCTCTGCGCCCGTTGAGGCCAACTTCACCGTTTCCAAAGACGGGAAAGCCGTGTACGTCTCCCTCCCCGACTCCACCGTTTCCAAGAGCGTCGACGCTTCCTACACGATTGGGAAACAAAATGCGGAGACGTTCACCCTGTCTTCTTCCGGCGATGACGTCAAGACCTGCGTCCGCCTCTCTCGCGCGCTGTCCAAAAAAGAAATCAAAGTCTTTTCGCTGAAACCGGACGCCAAAGCGGGGCGCCCGGATCGTCTCGTGATTGACATCCCCTCGCGCAGCCAAGATGCTTCGACCTCCGTTTCTTCCGACAGCAAGACGACCGCCGACACGACGAGCAGCTACGCCCAAAAAATTTTGAAAGGAAAAATCATTTGCATCGATCCCGGCCACGGCGGCGCGGACGTCGGCGCGATTGGCACACTGAACGGAAAGAAATATTACGAAAAAGACATCAATCTCGCCATCGCCAAGCCGCTCCGCGACCTGCTCAAAGCCGCCGGTGCCAAAGTCGTCATGACGCACGCGACGGACAAAGACGTCTACGCCCCCTACGCCGACGACGTGAAAGAGCTCCAGGCGCGCTGTGACATCGCCAATAAAGCCGGCGCCGATGCCTTCGTTTCCATTCACATCGATTCTTTCTCAAACGGCGCCATCGACGGCACGACCGTGTATTACTATCCGAAAGCGTCGAAGGACCTCGTCCTCGCGCAGCGCATCCACTCCGCCATCATCAACAATCTCGCCATCCCGGATCGCGGCGTCCGCTCGAATGACCTCTACGTGAATGTGCACACGAAAATGCCCTCCGTCCTCGTGGAAATGGGATTCATCTCCAATACGCACCGCTTGAAAATGCTCACATCGTCCTGGGGCCCGAAATCTATCGCCAATAGCCTCTACGAAGGTCTCATCGATTATTTCGCCCAGATTTCATAAGGAGGAAACATGAAGAAACTCGTCCTCGGCGCGCTCGCCCTCTCGCTCCTTCTCCCCCTTTCCGGCTGCATGAATGAAAAACCGACCCCGCCGCCGCAAAAGCAAGAGGAAACGAAACAAGCGCCCGCCAAGAAAGGCCCCGTCGTCCTCTATCTCCCGTCCGAAGACGGCACCGGCGTCCGCCCCAAGACGCTGACGCTTACATATGAAACGACCGACGCCACGCACATCCTGACCGAACTCATCGCCGCCGACCGCGCCGCGTCGTATCCGCTCTTCCCGGAAAATCTCACCGTGCGCTCCGTCACCGTCAAGGACGGCATCGCGACCGTCGATTTTTCCAAAGAGCTGAAAAATTTAGCAGCCGGCCAGACGACGGAAACCCTTTTCATCACCTCCGTCGTCGATACGCTCACGGAAAATCCGACCATCACCGGCGTCCGCTTCACGATAGAGGGAAACCCCATCCAAAAGCTCTCCGGTCACTACGACATGACTCAAACTTTTAAAAAGCAGAAATAAAGATGAGAGATGAGGTGCGCGACTTGCGTTCCTCTTTTCTTTTGCGGTGTTTGAGATGAAAACTTTCTGCTGATAGAGCTGAGAGGCCGAGCATTTTGATTGGCTCGGCTTTTTTGCAGGCGCAAGATAGCCGCAAAAAAAGAAGCGCCCAAAACAGCGCTTCTCTTCCCTATTTCCTATTTCCTCACTCTTCGTTATCCAAATGCATTTTTTCAAAAGCGAGGAACACGAGGGAAAGAATGATGGCGACGACAGTGGCAAGACCCATGCCTTTGAGCTGGATGGGACCTACCGCGACGGTCGCGCCCGAAAGTCCTGTGATCATCGTGACGGCTGTCAGAATGAGATTTTTGGATTTCGTGAAATCGACCTGTTTCTCGATAAACATCCGAAGACCGCTCGCAGCGATGAAACCGAAGAGGAGAATGCAGACGCCACCCATGACGGGGGTCGGGATGCCGTGGATGAGAGCGGCGATTTTTCCGACGAAGCTAAAGAGAATAGCAAAGCAAGCCGCGCCGCCGATGACGTAGGTGCTGTAAACGCCCGTGATGGCCATGACGCCCATGTTTTCCCCGTAAGTCGTATTCGGCGTGGAGCCCGCGAAGCCGGAGAGAACGTTCGAGAGGCCGTCGGCGAAAAGGGAGCGATGCAGACCGGGATCTTTGATGAGGTCGCGGCCGACGATGTCGCTCGTGACGAAAAGATGACCCAAATGTTCGGCCAAGACGACAAAAACGGCCGGGAGAATCATCATGATGGCCGAGAAATGGAAGCTCGGCTTGTAGAATGTCGGAAACGCAAACCACGGCGTCTCGGCGACGTTTGTGAAATCAACGACGCCCATGAAATACGAGAGGACGTAGCCGCTGATCACGCCGATTAAAATAGGAATGATACCGATAAATCCGCGCCCGAGCGTGCTGGCCAAGATGGTGACGATGAGGGTGAAAGTCGAGATGATAATTGCCGTTTCATTCGTCATGCCCTGGGCTTCCCCCGTGTAGCCGGCCATATTCATCGCCAGCGGCGCGAGCTCAAGCCCGATGATGGCGACAATCGCGCCCATCGCGGCCGGCGGGAAGAAGACGTCAATCCATCCCGTGCCAATCTTGGAAACAAGAAACGCAATTAGCATAAAGCAAAGGCCGAAGGCGATAAATCCTCCCTGCGCATCGCCGTACGTCATCCCCGGCGTCGCGCACACGGCCAAAACGGGAGAAATGAAAGCAAAACTCGAGCCGAGATAGGCCGGCAGTTTCCACTTACAAATCGCCAGATACAATAAAGTCCCGATACCGTTCATAAAAAGACAGGTAGCGGGATCGACGTGAAGCAGAAACGGCACGAGCACCGTGGAGCCGAACATGGCGAACAAATGCTGCAATGCCAAAGGAATCGTCGGCAAAATCGGCAGCCGTTCGTCCACATGGATGATTCTTTTTTGCATGTCTTCCTCCCTTTGAAAATGAAATGACATATCGTAGATATTATATGCAATCTGGAAGGGATATGCAAATGGAAACGAACAGGGAGCGACGTGCTTGGCTTTTAGTCTCAGGCGCAAGATAGTTATTAGCTATTAGCTGTCAGCTGTTAGTTTTTGGAGTCTCATAGAGGTCAAGACGTCAGACATCAGACATCAGGCTGTGATTTGCTTATGTGACACAAAAAGCTTCTTGCTTTTGCAAAAAAAGAATTGAGATTTGAGAATTGAGAATTGAGCGCAGGTGTCGCTTGTGCAAACGAACAGGAGCCTTAGGAACGCAGTGACGCGAGGCGACTGTGAGTGCCATGCAAAGCTCGC
>CAVEYT010000168.1:0-3718 GCA_963619995.1 Acutalibacteraceae bacterium
CAAGCTGCTTTTAGAAATCCCTATCATTCTCAAATCTCCTTCCGTATTTCAAAAAATGAAAACCAGTCAAAAATACTATATATCGGGAGCCTTGTCAAGATAAATCAACCTCGCTTTCCTTTCCATCCGAACCGCAAAGGAAACCTGTTTCCAAAATTTTTTCAAGTTTTGCCGGACATGATAAAAATAAAAAACATTTTTATGCAGCCCACTCCCTCTCTATAGTATAATAAATAAAATACATTCTGCGGAAAGGAGCCCTTTCGCCATGTCTCTTCATTTTCTCTTCGGACGCGCCGGTACCGGAAAGACGACGCGCTGCTGCCAAGACATTTGCCGCTACATTTCGGACAATCCGGACGCGCACGCCATTTTGCTCGTCCCCGACCAAGCGACGTATCGCGCGGAAACGAAACTCGCGGAGACATTTCCGGCGGGCGGCTTCACGCGCGTCGATGTGTGCGGCTTCTCGCGCCTCGGCTATCGACTCCGTCAAGAATTGCGGGAAGAACAGAACGATGCGCTCTCGCCGCTCGTGCAGCAAATCATTCTGCGCCGTCTCTTACGGCAGCATAAAAAAGAACTCCGCATGCTGGGAAAAGCCGCGAGCCAGCCGCATTTTGCAAAGACGCTCACCGCTTTCTTCCATCAGCTCGACGCGTTCGGCGTCACGGACGAAGCGCTGGCCGCCGCGCAAGTTTCCTCCGAAGACACGCCGCTCGGCCGCAAGCTCTCCGACCTCTCTCTTCTGCGCCGCGAATACCGCGCCTATCTCACCGCGCATTTCGATTATCGCGGCAATCTTTACGACAAACTCACGGCCGACATCCCGCGCTCGCCCATGATCCGCGGCGCGAAAATTTGGATTGACGGATTCAACGGCATGATTCCGCAGGAAATTTCCGCCGTCTCCGCTCTCATCCGCACCGCCGAAGACGTCACGGTGACGCTCGCCATGGATTCGCCGCGCGAAGCCGCCGACTATCCGCTTTTCGACCGCCCGTACCGCCTCTGGAAAGCGCTCGCGGCCGAAGCCGGCTCCTACAGCTCCGAGACGCTGACCGAGCCGCATCGTTTCACCTGCCCACGCATCCGCGAGCTCGCCGAGCAATTCTTCCGCCCGCTCGCCGCGCCCTGCATCTACCCCGCCGCGACGCGCGTGCTGCCCGAGCAAGGCGTCTTCGTGACCGAGGCCCCCTCGCGCGAGACGGAAGTCGACGAGACCGTCCGCCGCATCGCCCTCCTCGTGCGCGAAAAAGGCTTCCGATACCGCGACATTCTCGTCCTCCTCCGCAATGCCGACGCCTACATGCATCTCCTCGAAAGGAAACTCGCCGACGCGGCCATCCCCGCTTTTCTCGATGCGAAACGCCCCATGACGACCCATCCGCTCGTGCGACTCGTTTCCTCGCTTTTGCATTTCCTTGCGGAATCGGACGGCGGAAAGCGCTGGAAAAATGCGACGCTTTTCGCCCTTCTGAAAAATCCGCTCCTGCCCGTTTTGGCCGATGACGACGTCGACCGCCTCGAAAATTATGTGCGCCGCGTCGGCGTGAGGCCGTATCAATGGAAACGCGAATGGACGTTCCGTTCCTATTTCCGTCTCGAAGCCGACACGCCCATGAGCCGCAAAGAGGCCGATGAACTCGCCGCCATGAATGCGCTCCGGGAGGCGCTCCTTTCGCGTCTCTCCCCGCTGGAGGCCGCCTGGGCCGAGACGAAAACCGCGCGCGATAAGACGGCGCTCCTCTACCGTTTCCTGACGGACGAAAGCATCCCGCAGCGCTTGGCCGAATGGGACGACGTTTCCTATCAAGAAACCAAAACGCGCCCGCACCGCGAAGTGTGGAAAAAAATGCTCGCGCTTGGGGACGATCTCGTGAAAGCTTGCGGCGACGACGCGATGGACGACGCCGAATACCTCTCCGTCTCTGAAGACGGCCTCGCGTCGCTCTCCTTCGCGCTCATCCCGCCCACGCTCGACCATGTCACCGTGACAACGATTGACCGCGGCTACGCGATGGAAGGCCGCGCCGTCTTCATTTTGGGGACGAACGAAGGCGAATTCCCCGCGCGGATTACGGAAGAGGGCATCCTCTCCGAAGCGGACAAGGAAACGCTCCGGGAAACGGACGCGCTTCTTCTCGCGCCCGACCTCGCCTCCCTCATCGACCAGGAAGAATTTTACACGTATCTCTCACTGACGCGTGCGCGGCAAGTCCTTTCGATGTCCTACGCCACGGCGGACACAGACGGAAGCGAGCTCTCGCCCTCGACGCTCGTGCTGCGCCTCCTGCGCCTCGGCTACACGACCGCGAAAAAGACGGCGCGGCTCCTCTCGCCGGACACGACGGAAACGGATTCCCTCCTCCGCCCCGCGCAATCGCTCGCGCTCCTTCCCGGCGTCCTCCGCGAAGGCACCCCGAAAGCGGCGAGCATCTGGGTCGCGCTCCGCGATTGGGCGCACGAATACGATGAAAAATCCCTCCGCGCCGCGGCCGCCGGGCTGTCGTACACCAATGCCGCCAAGCCCCTCCCGCCCGCGCTCGCCAAGCGCCTCTTTCTGGGAAAATCCACCTTCCGCACCTCCGTTTCCCGCATGGAAAATTATCGCGGCTGCCCGTATCGCTATTTCCTGCAATACGGCCTGAAACTTTCCGAGGAAAAAGAAGCCGCCGTCGAAGCGCCGGACGTCGGAAACTATCTCCACGCCGGGCTCCACCAATTCGGCGAATATTTGAAACGGAGCCAAAAAGCGTGGCGCGACGCGACGGACGAAGATATTTCCAAAACGTCGCAAGACATCGCGGACATCCTGGCGCCCCGCGTCCGATCCGGCGCACTCCTCTCCGATGCCGCCGCCCGCTACACGAAAAACGCCATGGACCGCACGCTGCGCACGACGCTCACCCGCCTCCGCGCCCAGAGCCGAAAGAGCGAAGCGGAGACCGTCGCCATGGAAAAACAATTTCTCTGCCCCGTCCCGGCCGGTAATGAGACCATCCACGTCACGGGCAGCATCGACCGCATGGACGTCGCGGGCGGCGCCGCCATCGTGTGCGATTACAAGACCGGCACCCCCGACATCGACCTGTCGCAAATCACCGCCGGTCTCAAACTCCAGCTCATCACCTACCTCATGGCCGCCGTCGAAGAATCGGGAAACGCCCTCCTCCCCGGCGCGCTCCTCTATCTCTACGTCCAAGGCTCCGCGCGCACCGTCCCCGTCCCGGCCGACGGCACGACGCCGAAGGAAGAAAAGACTGCGAGCGGCTATTTCCTCGCCGACCCCGATTTCCTCCGCGCGCTCGACAACGCCGTCGGCACACCGGATGCCACGCTCCCGATCAAAATGACAAAAGGAAACGGTTTCTACGCCAATGCCCCCGTCCTCTCGGAAGAGGAAATGCGCGCCCTCTTTGCGAAGACAAAAGCCCTCTACGCCGCGCTCTACGCCGACCTCAAAAACGGCAAAATCCCCCTCTGCCCCACGCGCTACAACAAGCAAACAACCCCATGCAGATTCTGCATCTACAAAAGCATCTGCCGCTTCGACCCCACCCTCCCGGGCAACCGCTACGAAGACATCCCGAAGCGGTCGGATAAGGAAATTAAAGAAGAATTGAGAATTGAGTGAAGAGAATTGAGGGCAAGTGTCGCATAGAGATCGAGACGTCAGACATCAGACGGTCAGACGTCAGACTTTAGCGGTGTCGCT
>CAVEYT010000169.1:0-3672 GCA_963619995.1 Acutalibacteraceae bacterium
TTATGCCTCTGCGAGGCATTCTATCTTCCGGCGCTCCGCGCCACCTTCCTTCAAAGGAAGGCTAACTTGTGGCGGCTCCGCCGCATTTTAATTATCGTCGCCGGAGGCGACACCGCTAACGTCTGACGTCTGACGTCTGACCATCTGACGTCTCGATCTCTATGTGATGCGCTCCAAGCTCCCGGCTCCCGGCTCCGGGCTGTCTTGCGCCTGACAGAAAAAGCCAATCACACGCCTGACCGTCTGACGCCTGACGTCTTACACTCTATGTGACACCTGTACTGCTCACTGCTCACTGCTAACTTCTAACTGCCAACGGAGGTTTTCATGCTGCTTGTCGGTTTGGACTTGTGCGAAATCGCTCGTTTTGTACGGATTTCCGAAAAGTTTCCACAGTATCTTCCCCGGATTTTTACGGAGGAAGAGCTTTCGCATGCCCGGAAACGCGGGCGCGGCGCGGCGGCTTCGCTTGCGGCGTGCTGGGCGGCGCGGGAGGCGGCGGTGAAAGCTTTGGGGTGTGGATTTACCGGCGGCGTTTCTTGGCGGGATGCTTCTGTTTCTTTTGATAGCGGCGGTGCGCCGCGGCTCGTTTTGACGGGCGTGCTTTCGGAAAAAGCGGCGGCGCGCGGTGTGACGAATATTTCTTTGTCGCTGACGCATGAAAAAGGCATGGCGGCGGCGGTCGTGGTGATGGGAGGCTGACATGAATGCGATAACATACGTCGTGACGGCGGAGGAAATGCGACATTTGGAGGCGGTCGCGCAGGAAGATTTCGGATTGTCGGAGGCGACGCTCATGGAGTCGGCCGGGACGGCGGTGGCCGATGTCATTTTGGATCGTTTGGAATCGAGACACAAGGTGGTCGTCATCGTGTGCGGGACGGGAAATAACGGCGGCGACGGCTTTGTCTGCGCGCGTGTCTTGAAAAATGCGGGCGTTTTCGTCAAAGTGCTTTTGTACGGAGATCCCGATCGAATCAGCGGCGCGGCGCGGGCGTATTTCCTCGGCGCGGATCGAATGCGGATTCCGATTATCGAGATTCATAAACCCATCGAGGCGGCACCGTATATCGCGGAGGCGGATGTCGTCGTGGATGCTTTGATTGGGACGGGTCTTACGGGTAAGGTCACCGGCGAAAAAGCGGAATTGATGGAAATCATGAATCGAAACCATGCGATGATGGTGGCGGTCGATATCCCAAGCGGCGTCATGGCCGATACGGGAGAAGCCAAATGGCCGGCGATTTTCGCGGATGTGACGGTCGCACTCGGCGCATTGAAAAGGGCGCATGTGCTGGCTTGTGCGAAAGAATTTTGCGGCGAAGTCGTCTTGGCGGATCTTGGCATCCCGGCTGCGGCGGATTTGAGCTTGCGTGTCTTTGAAGTCAATCGGCAGCGGATGTGGCATGTGCTTCCGTTTCGCGATGAGATGTCGCATAAAGGGCAAAATGGATTTGTCGGCATCATCGCGGGCTCGGCGGACATGGCGGGCGCGGGACTGTTGGCGGCGCAAGGGGCATTGCGGTCGGGCGCGGGAAAGGTCGAGCTTCTGACGACAAAATCGGCCGCGCGGTCTTTGGCCGGGCGCATTCCGGAAGTGATGGTGCGCGGCGTGGCGGACGGCGATTCGTTTTCTGCGGCGGATGTGGAAACGGTGCTCGCGGCGGCCGAGGCGTATGACGTCGTCGTGATAGGGCCGGGGCTTTCGCGCGCGGAAGGCACGCAGGATTTTGTCGAAAAGATTTTGCAAAAGCTCGGAAAGCCGATTGTCCTCGACGCGGATGCATTGTACGCGGCCGCGATAAGGAAAATCGATTTCACGAAGCTTCCGGGAGAATTTGTCCTGACACCGCATGTGGGAGAGTTTTCGCGTCTTTCCGGCCTTTCGGCAAAGGAAACGGAAGATACGCGGATCGATGCCGCGATTTCCTTTGCGAAAAAAACGAAGACGACGGTCGTCCTGAAAGGTGCGCCGACAGTGACGGCCGATTGTTTAGGTTTTGCGTATGTGAATACCACCGGCAATCCGGGAATGGCGACGGGCGGCATGGGCGACACGCTTTCGGGCGTCATCGCGGCGCTCATCGGTCAGGATGCGGGCGTGGTGAATGCCGCGTACGGCGGCGTGTATTTGCACGGCTTGGCAGGCGATCTTTTGGCGAAAGAGACACCGATCGGGTACACGGCCGGTGATTTGGCGAAAAAAATTCCCGAGGCGTGGGCGCTGATTGAAAAGGAGTAAAGCGATGATATCATTTTGGAAACGGCTGGCGGCGGGATTTTTATTGGCGGCAGCGGCGGCGGGTCTCGTCGGCTGCGGCGAGGAAACCAAAGCGGCGGGAGAAACCGGCGGTGGTGGCGGCGAGCTTGCGATTCACGTCTTGGATATCGGGCAGGGCGATGCGACGCTTCTTTCCAAAGATGGGAAATGGGCGCTCATCGACAGCGGTGACGTCGACCATCGGCCGCAAATGAAAGAATACTTGAAGCAATACGGCGTTTCCACTATCAGCAAAGTCATTGTGACGCATCCGCACGCCGATCATATAGGCGGGATGCTGGCCGTTTTCCAGACGGCAGAAATCGAGGATATTTACGACGACGGCGTCCCGACGACCACGAATACGTACCGCACGTATCTCAAAAATATCAAAGCGAAGAATATCCGCTATCACAAAGTGGGTGCGGGCGATACGATTCCGCTTTTTGACGGCGTGAATTTCGAGGTGCTCGCGCCGGTCAAAACAATTAAAAATGAGCGGGGCGAAGCGGATCTCAATAACAATTCCGTCGCGGGCAGGCTCGTTTACGGAAACTTTGCCATGATGTTCACGGGGGACGCGGAAGCGGAAGAGGAAAAAACGATTCTGAATTCCGGCGCCGCGGTAAAATCAGATATTTTGAAAGTCGGCCATCACGGCTCGCGCACCAGTTCATCGGCGGCTTTCGTGAAGGCGGTCGCGCCGAAAATCGGCATTATTTCCTTGGGCGCGGGAAACAGCTACGGCCATCCGCACGCGAAGACAGTGAAGACGCTGGAGAAGCACAAAGTGGAAATTTTCCGCACGGACCGAGACGGCACAATCACTGTGACGACGACGGGCAGCGGCGATTTTCAAATTCAAAAGCAGCGGTAAAAAAGGAAACGGGTGATAAAAATGGAAATGGAGACGTTTGTCGATCGGATCGAAGGAAACAAAGTCATTTTGATGGACGAAGAAGACCGCGAGGCCATCCTTCCGCGCGAATGGATCCCGGAAGCCCACGAAGGCGCGGCGGTGACACTCGTCATCACGGAAGATCCCAAGCGTGAGGCAGCGGCACGCGAAGAGGCGGCGAAGCTTTTGGAGGAATTGCAAGAGGGGAAATGAGGGTCGGGAGCGTGTTCTTCTCTATGGATGCACAAAGTGCTTGAGACGTCAGACATCAGACGGTCAGACGTCAGACTGTCACGCATATGTTTGGCTTTTTTGTCAGACGCAAGGTAGCTTGGAGCTTGGAGCCGGGAGCTCGGAGCCTTTCAGCGGTATCGCCTGCGGCGATGATTTTTTATAAAAAAGATCATCATCGTAGGTGATACCGTTTTTTGTTTCAATCGGCAGAAAAGTGAGGCTGTGAAAAAAGGTTTTCACACTTTTTCGCAGCTTTTATAGAAAATCACGCGGGGCGGTT
>CAVEYT010000170.1:0-3621 GCA_963619995.1 Acutalibacteraceae bacterium
CTCGGGATCGAGACGACGAAGGGGACATACGATTTCGCTTCGGATGCTAAAATCCAAATTACGAAAGGGACATACGGCTCGTATCTGGGAGCCATCGAATCGTCCGGCGGCCCAATCACCGTCAATGCGGACGGCGTGAAACTGGACGTTTCTTATAAGGTTGCTTCCGGCAGCAATGTGGCGCGCGCGGTCGCGACGCCGGTCTATTCGAGCAGCAGCAAAGATATTTCTATCAAAGCCAAAGAGCTGAATTTGTCGGCGACCACAACGGGATTCTATGCGCAGGGCGTCTATGCGTGCGGCGGGACGGTTTCCATCGATGCCGCCACGACAATTTCCGCATCCGCCGGTACGGAAGCGCAAGGAATTTATGCCGGGAATGGCGGCACGGTCCATATGGCCGGCGATCTCACCGTCAATAAGGGAACGGCCGGGACGTATTATGCGCTGAAAGCGGACGGCAACGGCGTCATCCATGCGAATGTGAAGGACAACAAGGCGGGATCCGGCATTGTCAAGATTGACGGCGATGTTTTCACGGAACAGAAGGAAGAGGAAGATTGGTGGTCCGGAGATACGGAGACGACGACCGCGACCGTGAACTTGGCTCTTTCCGGTGCGGATTCGTCCTGGACGGGGCGCAGCCTGTATGCTGCTACTTCTTCGAGTGATGTGACAACCACTTTTGGCAATTTCAATCTCTGGCTTGCGGACGGTGCGACGTGGACGAATCAAGGGAAAGCGACTCCCTCCGGATTTGCCGGCAGCCATGTGACGAATTTTGTCGGCGGAGACAGCGCAGAGACGGCCGGGAATATCTTCCAAAATGACACGAAGCCGCTCACGATTGACAGCTACAGCGGCTATACGAATATTTACTACGCTCACACCGGAAACGGCGAAGCGGCGGAGAATTACGAGGCCGGCAATACCGTGATCAAGAGTGCGGCGGAAGGTTCTCAGATTTCCCTCATTACGGATAATACCGGTGTCACGATGACGAATGAAGAAAATCTGGTCAAGGTTTTGAATGCGCTCGCCGGGAAACTGTACTACAGCAATTTCGTGAACGATGAAAACAATCTCAAAGGTTACGTCAAGATTGCCGACGGTCTCACCGCCAGCTCTCAAGTGCTGCAGACGGGCGAGATCGAATTCCAGAAGGATAAGCAAGGTCAAGGGAAATATAAGGTCGATTCCATCGAGGCACCGGAGCAGACGGTAGACACGTACTCACAGGTCATCACGGGCGATGAGACGACGGATAAGTATTACAAGAAAACGGGGGTCCGGAAATCGGATGGCACGTATAATTTCACTATAAATCCCACGAAGATTTCCGTCGATGCGGTTGCCGCAGTCGATGCGACGGATAGTGATATTGTCATCAAAGCAAATGATGTGGCCCTTTCCGTCGAAAGCACGGCGAATGAAGGCTACGGGATTTTGGCTACCGGCGGCAAGACCGTCACTTTCACCGGGAAAGAACTCACGGCGAAAGGAAATACCGGCGCTTTGGCCGATGGCGGTAATTTGACTGTCAAGGGTAATTTCAAAGCGGAAGGGACGGACCTGGGGATCGATGCCTATGACGGCGGCCAAGTCACGGTCGAGGGCAAGACGACGGTCTCCGATGGGACAACAGGAATTGCGGCATCCGGCGAAGAGACCACAGTCAAGCTGACCGGTGAGGCAGACATTTCCGCCACAGACACTGCTATTTATGCAGGCGCGGGCGCGACCGTCACTGTCTCCGGCGGCAAAGCGATCGTCAAAGGCGCACTTGAAGCGGACGGCGGCAGCTTGGCCATCGGTGACGAAAACGGCATGACGGCCACGAGTGATCTCTCCGTTTCCGGTGATAAAGGCGATATGGTCATCAACGTGATCGGTGAAGATTCCATACTTGAGGGTGGATTCAAGGTGAAGAGTGGCGGCCGGCTCACGGTCAATGTGAAGAAGGGCGGTACTTGGACGCTCAAGGATTACAGCGAGGATACCTCGGTGACCGCCCGCACACTCCTGGGCGCTGAAAGTGATGGAACCATGCTTCTGAATGGAGGCAGCAGTGCAACCGAAGCCGGCGATGTCTATATGAAGGCGACGGACGATCAGACGATTGATAAGTATAGCGGCTATATGAACGTCTATTATGCGCATACCGGAAACGGTGAATCGGCAGACGATTACTCCAATGCCGGCAATTTCATTATTGCGAAAGCAGATTCCGGTTCGCAGATTTCCCTTATCACGGACAATACGGGCGTCACATACGAAGAAGAGAATGTCGCCAAAGTCCTCAACGCGTTGGCCGGGAAACTGTATTACAGCGCGTATGTGGACGGCGAGAGAAATCTCAAGGGCTACGTCAAGCTGGCCGAGGGCCTTACCGCGAGCTCTGCGGAAGCAGCTTTGCCAATAGGTGACATCAAGCAAACGGGTGAAATCGAATTCAAGACCGAAGACGGACAAGGGACGTACAAATCCGGTACGATGAGTCCGGGCTTCAAGAAAGACGACTCCGGAAACAAAGACTCCGGCACGATTTCCTCCGGCGATTACGAGACCTATGTCATGAAAGGCATCCGCAGTGCCGCGACGACGTCTTTCCACGCATGGCGCGATAATATGCAGGACCTCTATCGTGCGGCGGATCTCGCTGACGAAGACGGTATCTTTGCGAAAGTCCTCGCCGGGAAGACCGAGTCCGACGTCCATGGCGTCAATGAGACGAATACCTACAAAGGAGCGCAGGTCGGCTATGCCAAGGTTCTCAAAAACGGCTGGCATACCGGGATCGCTTTTGATTATCGCGACGGTGACAGCGATTACCTCTTGGGCGGCAAGGGCGATGACAAACTCTACAGCTTCGGCCTCTACGGCGTGAAGAAACTGGCGGACAACAGCTACTTCCGCGTCGCCGCCAAAGTCGGCCGTGTGGAAAACAAGTACGACGTCTACAATGAAATCCGTACGACGAGCCTCCACGGTGAATACGGCGTCGCAGCCTACGGCCTCACCGCCGAATACGGCAAGACCTTCGGGAAGGCTGATGGCTATGTCACGCCGAAAGTCCAGCTCACCTTCGCGCACGTGGGCGGCAAAGATTACACCGCGTCCACGGCCAAAGGCGCCACGATGGATATTTACCAAGACGCTTACAAATCCTTCGTCGGCCGCATCGGCGTCGAAGCGGGCCTGAAGAAAGCCAAAGGAAACTTCTACGGCGGTTTGTATCTCGCGCATGAATTTTCCGGCGATATCAATACCCGCTATTACGCAAAAGACGGCGGTTGGAAATCCACAGCCTTTGACGGCAAAGATACCTGGGTCGAGCTCGTCCTCGGCGGCAGCTACCAAGCCGGCTCTCGCGCGCAGATCTACGCGGATCTTGCCAGAGACTTCGGCGGTGACTTCGAGCACCAGTGGAAACTGGATGCCGGTGTCCGCTTCTCGTTCTAATAGAATCGCGTAGCACAATAAAAAACGGAAACCTCGTTTGTGGGGTTTCCGTTTTTTTGTTGGAAATGAGAAATGAGAGATGGGGGCGAGCTTTTTGTGTGCTTAGCTTTTTCGGCAGGCGCAAGACAGCCGGGAGCTTGGTGCGGCGTGCTCGGCTTT
>CAVEYT010000171.1:0-3575 GCA_963619995.1 Acutalibacteraceae bacterium
TGAGACGCCAAAAACTAACAGCTAACAACTAACAGCTAATAACTATCTTGCGTCTGACGCCCAAAGCCGAGCACGCGCTCCCGGCTCCCGGCTCATAGCTCCACGTTTTTGCTATACATTTTTGCATTATCCCGCGATATGCTATAATAAGTATGTATCTGTTCGAAGCAAGGGAGAAAGACTATGAGCGTCATCGGTATTCTCAATCAAAAAGGCGGCGTCGGGAAGACGACGACGGCGGTGAATTTAGCCGCCTGTTTGGCGCTGTCCGGCAAGAAAACACTTCTCATTGATGCGGACGCGCAGGGAAATGCGACGAGCGGGCTTTCCATGGATCGCAGCCGTTTCACAAAGACGCTCTATGATGTGATGTCGGATGAGATGGCGGCCGATGATGCGATATATGCGACGGATATCAAGAAATTATCGCTCCTCCCTGCCACGCCCGATTTGGCCGGCGCGGAGATTGAATTGGTGGATCGGCCGGCGCGCGAGACGGTGCTTCGCCGCGTGATTGCGCCGCTGACGGATGATTTTGATTACATTTTGATTGATTGCCCGCCGTCTTTGGGACTCATGACGGTGAATGCGCTTTCGGCCGCCGACTCGGTGATTATCCCCATCCAGGCGGAATTCTATGCGCTCGAGGGATTGGCGCAGCTCGTCAAAACGGTGGAGATTGTGCAGGAAAATTTGAATCCGAATTTGTCAATTTTGGGCATTTTGTTCACGATGTACGACGGGCGGACAAATTTGGCCAAGCAAGTCGTCGACGAGGTGAAAAATTATTTCGGCGCGCGCGTCTTCAAGACGGAAATTCCGCGCAGCATCAAGCTGTCGGAGGCGCCGAGTTTCGGGAAACCGATTGCGCTCTACGCACCGAATTCCAAAGGGGCGGTCGCGTATATGAAATTTTGTCGGGAGGTCATCAAGCGTGGATAAAAAAGGGAGCGGCAAGACCCAAAAATTGGGGCGGGGCCTTTCGGCATTGCTGGGAAAAGTAACGGAAACATCAAATCAAAAAGAGATTGCGGACATTCCGGTGGCGGCGATTTCCGCCAATGCCGCGCAGCCGCGTCGCCGGTTTCGCGAAGAAGTCTTGGCGGAAATGGCCGAATCCATCAAGGAGCACGGCCTTTTGCAGCCGATTTCCGTGCGCAAAAAAGGAAACGGGCGCTATGAGCTGATCGCCGGGGAGCAGCGTCTTCGCGCGGCGAAACTCGCGGGTCTTACGACGATTTCCGCCGTCATTTTGGATGTGACGCCCGAAGAATCGGCGGAGCTCGCGCTCATCGAAAATTTGCAGCGTTCGGATCTGAATGTCATGGAAGAAGCGCGGGCCTATGCGTCTCTCATGAAGCACCGCGGCTGCACGCAGGAAGAATTGGCGAAAGCGCTCGGAAAGACGCGTCCCTATATCGCCAATATCGTGCGGCTCACCGGATTTTCTCCCAAGATTCAGCAGCTTTTGATGGACGGGAAAGCGACGATCGGCCAGCTTCGCCCGCTCTTGGCACTGCAGAAACTCGACGACCAGGAAGAAGTGGCCAAGCTCATCGTGCGGGAAAATCTTTCGGCCCGCGACGCAGAAGAACTGGTCAAACGGAAAAAATCGGAAAACGGCCGCACGGAAAAGAAGAAACAGCCGGCGAATCCCTATCTCGTTTCCTTGGAAAAAGAATTGCGCTTGTCTCTGGGGACGCAAGTTCACATCCAAAGCGGAGCCGGGAAAAAAGCGGCACAGGGAAAGATTTCCATTTCCTTTAAAAACGAAGAAGAATTTCAAAGAATCATTTCCTTTTTGAAACAAAATCAGTAAGAGGACGGCATGACGAATCAGACTTTATGGCTTTACGGCACGATTGGCGTGCTTTCGGTCCTGGTGCTCGGCTTGGTGGTGCAAGTTTTCGCGCTCAGCCGCCGCGTCGGGACATTGCAGAAAAAATATCGGTATTTCATGACGGGGGCCGACGGCGAAGATTTGGAGCGGAAACTGTCCGTCGAAGTCTTGGAGCTCCGCGATATGGCGAAAGTCGCCGAGAATACGCTGCACCAGCATGAGCTCCTCTCCGGGATGCAAATGCAGTCGCTCCAGCGCATCGGGCTCGTCAAATACGACGCTTTCGGCGACACGGGCGACACGCTTTCGTTCTCGCTGACGGTCCTGGACGCCAATGACAACGGGTTTATTTTGTCGTCGATTGTCGGCCGCGAGACGTCCCGGATGTACATCAAAGAGGTCTCCGGCGGCAAGAGTCGCGACACGCTTTCGTCCGAAGAGGCGCAGAGTCTCGACCAGGCGCTGGCCGTCTATGTGCCGATTGCGCCGGCGGAAGAGGAATCCGAGGGGTAAAATATGAAGAAATACGAAACAGCGGACCGCGAAATGTGTTTCCTGTTTTCCCAAAAAGAATTTGCGAAATGGAAATACGCGGCCATGGCGGCTTGTGCGGTTTTTGTCGTCGGGATGGGCGTTTTCGGCTATTCGGCGTACTCGGTCGCCGCGCTTCGCCAAGAGAACGATTTGTACCAAAAACAGCTGAAAATGGCCGATGAAAAGCTCGAAGGGCTGACGGCGAAAGTGGACGGGATTGAAAAATTGTCCGAAGAATTGTCGTCGATGACGGGCATGAACGCGGCGGATTCGGCAAAATCGTCCGTGACGGAAGCGGCGGGCGGCATCGGCGGCGCGCACACGGTGCCGGATGCGGCCAATCCGAAAAAAGAATATCAAAAAGCGAAAAATCCGGGCGTGCTCCTTTCCCGCATGACGGAGTTGGATGCGCGGGCGGATGAAAATTTGAAAAATCTGGTGAAGCTTCGCGTGGCCGTGCAATTCGGCGGCGTCCTGGAAAAATCGGTGGCGCGCGGCTTTTCCGCGACGATTCCGTCCGTCTGGCCGGTCACCGGGACCGTGACGAGCACCATCGGCTGGCGGCAGAGCTCCGGGATCGAATCGACGTATCACGAAGGGATCGACATCGCGACGGATTACAATACGCCCATTCACGCCACGGCGGACGGCGTCGTTTCCCGCTCCGGCTGGATGGACGGCTACGGCTATCTGGTGGAAATCCGTCATGCGGACGGCTTCACGACCCGCTATGGGCACAACAGCGCGCTTCTCGTCGGCGAAGGCCAAGATATCCGCCAGGGCGATACGATCGCGTTGGCCGGCAGTACGGGAAACAGCACGGGCACGCATTGCCACTACGAAGTCCGGATCAATGGGCGCGCCGTGGATCCCATGATGTTTTTGCCGACGAAATAAGATTTCGCATCGATAGGAGAAGCCGAATCTTCCGCAAAGGGGAGATCGGCCTTTTTCGCAGATCGTTTCTGCGAGAGGAATGAAAATGATGAAAAGAAGCAATGGAATTTTGCAATTCACAAACAAAACGGAGAGCCCAAAAACCTCTCCGCACACGGAAGAGGCGAAACAATTATATTTGCATTGCCATCTGGACGAAGCGTTTCCGCTGTTTCAAAAAGCGGCCGCGGCGGGCGACGGCGAAGCCATGTATTTCTTGGGCGAATACTACGCGCAGGGCTACGGCCACGTGCGGCAGGATTTG
>CAVEYT010000172.1:0-3559 GCA_963619995.1 Acutalibacteraceae bacterium
AAATTACGTCATATCGGATTTGATTGGTAGGAGATCAGCATGAAGAGAGAAGACATTCGGAATATCGCCATCATCGCGCACGTTGACCACGGGAAGACGACGCTGGTGGATGCGATGCTCAAGCAGAGTCACATTTTCCGTGAAAACCAGAAGGTGGAAGAGCGCGTCATGGATTCCAATCCGCTGGAGCGCGAACGCGGAATCACGATTCTGTCCAAAAATACGTCCGTCATGCACGACGGCGTGAAGCTCAATATCGTCGACACCCCCGGGCACGCGGATTTCGGCGGCGAAGTCGAGCGTATTTTGAATATGGTGGACGGCGTGCTCTTGGTCGTCGATTCCCACGAGGGGCCGATGCCGCAGACGAAGTACGTCCTCCGCAAAGCGCTCGAGCACAAGCTGAAACCGATTGTCGTCATCAATAAGATCGATCGCCCCGACGAACGCATTTCCGATGTCGAAGGGGAAATTTTGGAGCTTTTCATGGAGCTCGATGCCGATGAGGATCAGTTGGATTTCCCGCTGGTGTACGCGTCGGCGCGCGCCGGGATTGCCAAGCTTCACATGAATGACGAAGCCAAGGACCTGGGGCCGCTTTTTGAAACGATTTTGAAGTACATTCCGGCGCCGGAGGGCGATGTGGACGGCGGCCTTCAGATCATGACGACGACGCTCGATGCGGATGAATATCTCGGAAAAGTCGCGATTGGTCGCGTCACGCGCGGCAAGGTCCGCGTCGGGCAGCAGGTCGCGATTACGGACGGCGAAAAGACGAGAAACGATCGCATCGGTCAGCTTTTCGTCTGGCAGGGCATGAAGCGCACGCCGGTCGAAGAAGCGGAAATGGGCGATATCGTCGCGATGGCCGGTTTCAAAGACATCAATATCGGGGAAACGGTCGCCGATGCGACGAATCCGGAAGCGCTTCCCTCCATTCATATCGACGAGCCGACGCTGTCCATGGTTTTCCATGTCAATAAGAGCCCGTTTGCGGGACGCGAAGGCGATTTCGTGACGAGCCGCCACATCCGCGCCCGTCTCGAAAAGGAAATTGAAACGAATGTGGCGCTGCGCGTGGAAGATACGGACAGTTCGGACGCTTTCACGGTATCGGGACGCGGCGAGCTGCATATTTCCGTCTTGATTGAAATGATGCGCCGCGAAGGCTTTGAGCTCGAAATTTCCAAGCCGCAGGTCATTTATAAAACGATCGACGGCCAAAAATGTGAACCGATGGAACGCCTGACGGTCGAAGTGCCGCAGGAATTCATGGGCGCCGTCATGGAAGGGCTGGGACCGCGTCGCGCGGAAATGATTTCCATGGAAGAGCTCGCCGGATACATGAAGATGGATTTCTCCATCCCAGCACGCGGCCTTATCGGTTTCCGCAATGAAATGTTGACGATGACGCGCGGCACGGGCATCATGTATCACGTCTTCCAAGGCTACACGCCGTACAAGGGCGATATCCCCGAACGCACGCGCGGCTCGCTCGTCGCCTTTGAAGCGGGCACGACGACGGCCTATGGCTTAAATTCCGTGCTGGATCGCGGCGAACTTTTCATCGGTCCGGGCGTCGAAGTCTACGAAGGCATGATCATCGGCGAAAACGCACGCGACAATGACATGGACGTGAATCCGTGCAAGAAGAAACATCTGACAAATACGCGCGCTGCGGCCTCCGATGACGCCATCCGCCTCCCGCCGCCCCGCCAGTTCACCCTGGAATCGGCGCTGGAATGGATTCGCGACGATGAACTCGTGGAAGTCACGCCGACATCCGTCCGGATGAGAAAGGGCATTCTGTCTCGCCAGGTTCGGTACAAGAATGCGAACATTAAGAACAAACAATAATGTAAGACAAAATGGAAACGGCACCTTACAAAAGGAGGTGCCGTTTTTCTTTTTGATTTATCTTGACATTTCAAAAAGAGAATGGTATTCTATGAACATACGTTAGCACTCAAAGCGAGTGAGTGCTAATAGCAAGAGTCAAAAAACGGAGGTTTCCTATCATGGATGCGCGAAAGAAGAGGATTCTTTGGGCGATTGTGCAGGCGTATGTGTCGTCGGCCGAGCCCGTGAGCTCTCGGACGATTGCGCGCTGTTTCGATTTGGGCGTCTCCAGCGCGACGATACGAAATGAAATGCTCGATCTGGAGGACGAAGGGTATCTCGTCCAGCCGCACACGTCGGCGGGGCGGATTCCGTCCATCAAGGGCTACCGTTTCTACGTGGATTCGCTCATGGAGCCCGCGAAAATGTCGCCCGACGAGGAGACGCGCCTTCTGGAAATGGTGGGAGCGTCGCGCGTGGACGAAGTGTTTCGCAATATGGCGCGCACCGTGGCGCAGCTCACACAGACGTTATCCGTGGCCGTGCGCGGCGGGGAACGGGCGTCGACTTTCCAATACGCGAAATTTTTGCCGCTGGATGAGCGGCGCGCGATTTTGCTCGTCGTCACCGGCGAAGGGCAGGTCTCCAATCAGGTCGTGCCGATTCCGGAAGGCTCGTCGCTCGAGGAATTGCAATTCTTGGCCGACCGGCTGAATGGTTTCCTGCACGGGCGCGATGTATCGTCGCTTTCCGAGAAACTCATCTTGTCGTTTCAGAAAGAAGCGGAGCGCGATTTGTCCCGTTTCAACGGCGTTTTTGCCGCATTGGACAGTGCGCTCTCACCGGAGCGAAAAGTTTTCACGGGCGGCACGGCGGGGCTCATGCGGCAGCCGGAATTCCGCAATGTGGACCGGATGCAGGACATTTTGCAACTTTTGGAAGAGCGAGAAACGCTGAATCACATGCTGGACGCGAAGCCGGAAGCGCCGATCACGGTGAAAATCGGCTCGGAAAATGCGGAAAAATCGCTCTCGGATCTCTCGGTCGTGCGGGCGGAATTTTCCGTCGGCGGCAAGACGGTCGGGACGATGGCGGTGCTGGGGCCGACGCGAATGGAATATGCCAGAATTGTGGGGCTTTTGTATTTCATGCAAAGGCGCCTGGAAAGTTTGATACGGGGGAAGGAGTAAGACATGGAAGAAACGGAGAAGAAGGAGCAGCCGGAGGCGGAGGAAGTCATCGATACGCCGGGCGCCGAGGAAACGGCCGATCCCGTGGCGGCTTTGGCGGAAGCATTGACCCTCAAAGAGGAAGCGGAAAAGAAAGTGCTGTCCTTGGAAAATGAAAAGGAAGCGCTTTTGGCGAAACTGTCCGTTGCCATCGGCCAGCAGCAGCGATTGCAGCAGGACTTCGACAATTTCCGGACACGCACGCGCGCCGAGCAGGCAGAGGCGAAGGACAAGATGACGGCCGAAGTCGCCAAGGAATTCTTGCCCGTCGTTGACAACTGCGAGCGGGCGCTCTCCCACCTGGAGAAAGACACGGCCGGTGCGGCCTATGTCGAAGGCTTCGCCCTTCTGCACAAGCAGCTCCTGAAAGTACTCGCCGACCTGGGCGTGGAAGAAATCGCAGCCGAAGGCGCGACTTTTGATCCGCACGTACACGAAGCGGTGATGCAGGTCCCGTCGGCGGATTTACCGGAAGAAACGGTAGCCGCCGT
>CAVEYT010000173.1:0-3551 GCA_963619995.1 Acutalibacteraceae bacterium
GCTTTTGTACATCATGGCGAGCGGGATTGCCGTCCGGGCGATCGCGCCCCATGTCACAAGCAAGACGTCGGACCCCGCCGTACTCGTCATGGACGAATGCGGGAAACATTGCATTTCTTTACTCTCCGGTCATTTGGGCGGCGCAAACGATTGGGCGCGGGACGTGGCGCTCGTCGTCGGCGCCGAGCCGGTCATCACGACGGCGACGGATGCGCACGGACGCGCTTCGCCGGATGCGTTGGCGAGGAAATTTTCTTTTCGTGTCGAGCCGGTCGAAGCACTGAAAGCGGTCAATGCGGCGATTGCCAAGGGCGAGCCGTTCGGTTGGTTTGTCGATCCGGACGGTGACGACGCAGAATATTTCCTTCAAAAGCTAAAGGAAGAAGGCGCGGTGGCCGAATATTTTTCAAAAGAGAAAATGGAAACCGTTTCAGCTTGTGCCGTTTTGACGGAGCGAAACGTTCCGGTTTCCGTGCCGCACGTCTTCCTGCGACCGAAAAATTGTTTCCTCGGAATCGGTTGCAAGCGGGGGACGAGCGAAGACCTAATTGCCGAGGCCGTGCGGCGCGCGACGGCGTCCGTCGGCATTCGGATGTCGCAGGTGAAATCGCTCGCCAGCGTCGATAAGAAATCAGACGAGGAAGGGCTCTTGGCATTCGCCGAGGATAGCGGCCTTCCGATTCATTTTTATTCCGCCGAGACGCTCCGAAAGACAGCGGAGGAACATCATTTGGAGACGTCTTCATTTGTTCAAAAAGAAATAGGAGTGGGAAACGTATGCGAAGCAGCAGCATTGACGGAAGCGCCCTCGGGGCGGACGCTTCTTGCGAAAACAAAATTTCCGTCTGTGACGGTGGCGATGGCCGTGGGATTGTCCGGGTCATCGGCATCGGACCGGGCCACGAAGAGGAAATGACGCCGAAGGCGGCCCGCGCCATCGAAGATTCCGAAGTCATCGTCGGATACAGCACCTACATCGCCATCATCCGCGATTTGATTGCCGATAAAGAAATCGTCGGAAACGGGATGCGTCAAGAAGTCGACCGCTGTCAAAAAGCGGTGGATTTGGCGGCGTGCGGGAAACGGGTCGCCGTCGTTTCGTCCGGAGATCCCGGCGTGTACGGCATGGCGGGGCTCGTGCTGGAGCTTGCGGAAAAACTACCGAAAGAAAAGCGTCCCGCGGTGGAAATCATCCCGGGACTCACGGCGGCGAATACGTCGGCGGCGGCATTGGGCGCTCCGCTCATGCACGATTATGCGGTCATTTCTCTCTCTGACCTCATGACGCCCTGGGATCAGATCAAAAAGAGAGCGCGGCTCGCGGCGGAAGGGGATTTCGTCATCGCGCTCTACAATCCGAAAAGCCGCGAACGCGCCGATTATCTGAATCAGATTCGCGAGATTGTGCTGGAATATCGGAAACCGTCGACGCCCGTCGGCATTGTCCGGAAAGCAGGGCGTCCCGGCATGAGCACGACCATCACGACGCTCGAAGCGCTTCCGGAGGCGGATGTCGATATGCAATCGACGGTCATCATCGGAAACAGCCGCACATACGCCGCTGACGGTCACATGATCACGCCGCGGGGATACACGCTTTGATCTGGGTCATCGCCGGGACGAAAGACGGACGGGAAATCGCCGCTCGTTTGGCCGATGACGCCAAAAGTAAATCGGGCGGTCGCGATGCTCATATTTTGGTGACGGTCGTTTCCGCCTACGGGAAACGGCTGGCGATGCACGACGGCATCGAGATCGAAGTGGGGCGTTTCACAAAAGAGGATATGCTGTCGGAAATCAAAACGCACGGCGTCACGGTCATTTTGGACTGCAGCCATCCGTATGCGGCCATCGTGTCCGAGACGGCGCAGGGCGCAGCGAAGGAAGCGAATATTTCCTACGTGCGCTACGAACGCCCGGCCGCGGCGCTTCCCGATTACGAAAAATTATTTTGCGCCGAAAATGAAGAAGAAGCGGCCAGGGTCGCGGGGGAGCGGGGGAGTCACATCCTTCTCACCACCGGTTCGAAGACGCTCGCGACATTTGTGAAATCGCCGGCGCTTGCCGGAAAAGAAATCCGGGCACGCGTCCTGCCGACGTCTGCCGTCTTGGCCGAATGCGAGGCGCTCGGACTTTCGCCGAAACAAATCTTGGCGCTGGAAGGGCCGTTTTCCTACGAGATGAATCGCGCCATGATTGCCGATTACAAGATTGACGTCCTGGTCACGAAGAACAGCGGCACGGTCGGCGGGAGCGACGCAAAATTTTCCGCCGCCGTCGATGCCGGGATTTCCGTCGTCGTCATTGAGAAACCGAAGCCGAAAAGCGCCGGTTTCCCCATTTTTTCCAATCCCGATGCAGTCATCACTTATATGGAGGGACATGATGAATTTCATTAAAAATCCGAGAGCCATCGAAGAAAACAGCATGGAGCTCATTTATCCTTTTATCAAAGATTTGGATTTGACGCCGGAAGAAATCACGGTGTATTCCCGGATGATTCACGCGTCCGGCGACGTGGAGTACGGTCATCTCATCCGCACGTCTGAAGGCGCCGTCGCCAAAGGCATCGAAGCGCTCAGCGGCGGCTGCCGGATTTACACGGACGTCAATATGGTGCAGACCGGCATCAATAAGAATGCGCTCAAAGTCTTGGGCGGCGAGTGTTTCTGTCGCATCGGCGATCCGGACGTGGCGAAAGCGGCGAAAGAAAAAAATGTGTCTCGCGCGATGGAAGCGATTCATTCGTTCGGCACCGATTTGAACGGATCGATTATCGGCATCGGAAACGCGCCCACGGCTCTTTTTGAAATCATTCGCATGACGCTGGAAGAGGAAATCCGCCCCGCGCTCATCATCGGCATCCCGGTCGGTTTCGTCGGCGCGGCGGAATCGAAGGAATATTTGATTCAGGAAGCGAAAGTCCCGTACATCACGGTCCGCGGCACCAAAGGCGGCAGCTCCATCGTCGCCTCCGTCATCAACGCATTGATGTTCAATCTGGTGAGCCGCGACAATATGCTCTATGTGCAGGGCCGCAAAGAATAAAAATAGCACTATAAGAGGCGTTGTTTCTTGACGAAACGGCCGGCCGCTGATAGAATACGTTCGTCAGCAGCTGAGGGCCTATAGCTCAGCGGTAGAGCCACCGGCTCATAACCGGTTGGTCCCAGGTTCGAACCCTGGTGGGCCCACCAATCCAAAAGGAGCTGCGAAAAAATGTTTTCACATTTTCTCGCAGCTCTTTTGTATAGAATGATATAGGAGGGATTTGCGGCGGAGCCGCCACCTTTGCTAGCCCTCCTTATCGGAGGAGGGTGCCCCGAAGGGGCGGGTGATGGGACGCGAATGCGAAAATTGTCGCGAAGCGACACCTGTTTTTTTGTTTGCATAGCGCTGGGCAGCTTTTTTTGTGATGAATCACGCGGGGTGGTTCCCCGCAGAACTCCTGTCGTTTTTCATTCTCTTTCTTCCCCGTGGAAGAAAGAGAACGAAACAAGAGAAAGAAGACGCCGCCAGATTGAAATTTTCCTGCGTTCCGGGGTGCTCGG
>CAVEYT010000174.1:0-3540 GCA_963619995.1 Acutalibacteraceae bacterium
ATCGGCAGGAGTGCATTGCGTGACCCGGTTCGAACGACATTTCGCTCGTTTGTCGAATTTATTATAATATGAATATTTTAATTTGTCAAGTGCATGATAGCCGGGAGCCCGGAGCGCGTGTTTGGCTTTTGCTCTCAGGCGCAAGATAGTTATTAGCTGTTAGCTTTTAGCTGTTAGTTCTGGGTGTCTCATAGATCTCGAGACGTCAGACGGCCAGACGTCAGACGCTCACTCGGCTTCTTCGTCAAGCGCAAGACAGTTATTAGTTATTAGTTTTTAGTCGTTAGCTATTAGATTAAACCGGTGTCGCCGGCGGCGACGATTTTTATAAAATAGGTCGCGCGAAGCGCTTCCGCTTCAAACTAATAACTAAAAGCTAGCGACTAATAACTGTCTTACGTCTGAGTAAAAAAGCCAATCTCAAGACAGCGGACCGGCGGCATAGTGGAGGATGTATGGTATAATACATTCATTAGAAATTTTTCAGAAGGAGGAATGAGATGGCAAAGGAATTTTCCTTCGACGTGGTTTGTCGGACGGATTTGGCGGAAGCGGCGAATGCGGTGAATCAGGCCGCCAAGGAAATCGGGACGCGTTTCGACTTCAAGGGGAGCAAGAGCCGCGTGGATTTGGCGGCGGATGTGATCACCATTTTGGCCGACGATGAATTCAAGCTTCGGCTCGTGCGGGAAATTTTGAACGGGAAACTGGTGAAGCGCGGCATTTCTCTCAAAAATTTGGAAGAGGGGAAGAAGGAAGCGGCGGCCGGTGGGATGTGTCGTCAGCAGCTGACTTTGAAAAACGGAATTTCTTCCGATTTGGCCAAGGATATCGTGAAGCGCATCAAAGGCTCCGGCATCAAGGTCGCGGCGAAAATCAACGGGGATGAGCTCCGCGTTTCCGGAAAGGATAAGGATGATTTGCAGGCGACGATTCGTTTCCTGAAAGACCAGGATTTACCGGTCGAGCTGCAATTTACGAATTATCGCTGATGGAAGAAATCAATATACAGAAACCGATGCGGGAAGGTCACACGACGGGGGCGACGGCGACGGCGGCGATGAAAGCGGCACTTTTGGCGCTGCGCGGCGAGTTTCCTCCGGCGGTGACGGTCCTGTCTCCGCAGAATGTGGAAATCACGGTGCCGATTGAGGCGGCATCGGCGGCGGACGGCGTCGGGACGGCAACAGCGCTCAAGGACGGCGGCGACGATTTGGATGTGACGCATGGGACGCCGATTGTGGTTTCAGTCCGGTACAGGGAAAACATCGGACTGGAGCTGGTGGCGGGCAAAGGTGTCGGCACGGTGACGAAGCCGGGGCTGCAGGTCGCGGTCGGTCGCCCGGCGATCAATCCCGGCCCGCAGATCATGATGCAGAAGGTCTACGACGAATTTTCCGACGGGCGCGGCATCGAGGTGACGGTCTCGGTCCCGGAAGGGGAGGAGCTGGCGAAGCAGACGCTCAATCCGGCGATGGGCGTCATCGGCGGGATTTCCATCATCGGGACGACGGGCATCGTGAAACCGATGAGCGAGGATGCGTATAAACGTTCGCTCGTCCCGCAGCTCTCGGTCATCAAAGCGTCCGGCGCAAAGGCTGTCGTGCTGACGCCGGGGCGCATCGGAGAGCGGGCGGCCGCCTCGATTGGGATTCCGACGGATATCGTCGCGGAGACGAGCAATTTCATCGGGTTCATGCTGGAGCAGGCCGTCGCCATGGGATTTGAGAAAATTCTTTTGATCGGCCACATGGGGAAACTCTTGAAAGTCGCGTCCGGTTCGTTTCATACGTACAATCGAAACAGCGACGGGCGGATGGAAACGATGGCGGCGTATGCGGCGGCGAACGGGGCGAGCGCTTCCGTCGTGCGCGAAATTTTGTCGTGCATCACGACGGACGGCGCGGCGGAAATCATTCGCCGGGAGCATTTGGAAGCGATATATCCGGAAATGGCGGAGCGCGCCCAGGTCCGCGCCGAGCGATACATTTTCGGAAAGGCGCGGGTCGGCATCGTCTTTGTGTCGATGGAGGGAGAGGTCGTCGCGGCTTCGTCCTACGCGAAAGAATTACAACAGGAGGCGGCATGGCACATCGTTTGATTGTCGCGGGCATCGGACCGGGGAGCCGCGAATACATTTTGCCGCGCGCTTTGTCCGCCATCGAGTCGGCGCGTTTTCTGGTCGGCGGCAGGCGGGCGCTCTCCGATTTCGCGAAAGCGGGGCAGGAAACGTTTCCCGTCACAGGCGATTTGTCGTCGCTGGTCGCGTGGATTTCCGAGAAACTAACGGCGGATGACGTCGTGGTCATGGTGAGCGGCGATCCCGGTTTCTACAGTCTTTTGCCGTTCTTGAAGAAAAAATTTCCGGAGATTCCAATCACGGTGATCCCGGGGATTTCCTCGGTGCAGACCGCGTTTTGCGCCGTCGGCGAATCGTGGCAGGGCGGCGAATGGCTTTCGTTTCACGGGCGCGTCCCGGACGAGGGAAAACTTCTGTACGAGACGGGAAAGCGCCTCGCATTTCTGACGGACGGCGAGCACGACGCGGCGTATATTTCAAAATATCTGATGCGACTCGGCTGGCCGGCGGAAACGCGGGCGGCGGCCTGTGAGCATCTTTCGTATGAGAACGAGCGAATCGTGACGGGGACGCTGGCGGATATCGCCAAATTGTCCGGGTTCGCGGAATCGGTATTGGTGGTGATGGGATGAGACAGCTGGGCATCGCGGATGAGAAATTTATCCGCGGAAAGGTGCCGATGACGAAGGCGGAAATTCGCGCAATGGTCATGGTGAAAGCCGCCATCGGGGAGACGGATGTCGTCTGCGACGTCGGCGCCGGGACGGGATCGCTTTCCGTCGAGGCGGCGCTTTGTGCGACGAAGGGTCATGTCTACGCGATTGAAAGAAATCCGGAGGGCATCGCGCTGATTGCGGAAAACGCGAAGCAATTCGGCTGCGAGAATATCACAGTCATCGAGGGCGTCGCACCGTCCGCGATGGAGTCCCTTCCGGCGCTGGATGTGGTTCTCATCGGCGGAAGCGGAGGAAATTTATCCTCCATCTTGGACGCGGCAGACGCGCGCCTCTCGTCCGGCGGACGCATCGTCATCACGGCGGTCACGGTGGAAACGACGGAAGAAGTCGTCCGAGAGATGGCGGGAAGAAATTACACGGTGGACGGTTTCCAAATGCAGGTGAATCGTCTCCGCCGTCTGGGGAATTATCATTTGTACGATCCGCAGAGTCCTATTTTTATTTTTACTTGCGTGAAAAGGTGAAAGGATTTTTCTTCTCAGGCGCAAGCTTAATGAATAAAAGTTAGCAGTTAGTAGTGAGAAGTTAGTAGTTCAGGTAGCGCCTGCGGCGCGATTTTAAAGATGCGGCGAAGCCGCCACCTGAACTGCTAACTGCTAACTACTAACTTCTCACTATTTTCTGTTATGTAACCGTCGTGTTTGTGTTTCTTTATGTAATTATAATAGGGGAAATTTTGCTACAAGGAGGAGATACGATGGCAAAGGTGTATTTTATCGGAGC
>CAVEYT010000175.1:0-3540 GCA_963619995.1 Acutalibacteraceae bacterium
GCAAAAAGAAACAAAAATCGGCAAGAAGAACAAAAATGAAATATTTTGAGAAAAGAAAGAAATGCAATTATTTCGGCATTGACACGGAAAAGTTTATTGTATAAAATGATACTCGAGATTGTGAGACAACTCGCAATTTCAGGAATGGGGGACCGGAAGGGGAGCATTCGGTCGTACCCAAACGCTCTTTCCGCTCACGGAGACGGAATCGGTAAAATGCAATTCTATTTATTATTCCAAAGTAGGAGTCCGTAGCCGAAAAGAGCGAAAGAGTTTTCATTATTTTTTCGTTTAAGGAGGATGTTTCAACGATGCAAATTGATTCTTCTTTGTTTGACGAATTGTTCCAAGGCATTTACGGCCTGGCGGATGTCGGCATCCTGGCGATGTTCGTCGTCGGCTTCATCCTAATGTTCTTGGCTGTTCGTTACGAGTATGAACCGCTGCTTCTCTTCCCGATGGGCCTCGGCTGCGTCTTGGCCAATATCCCGGGACACTATGCAGTGCTCAAGACTCCGGGTTCGGAAGGCTTCCTGTATGTCCTTTACGGCGCAGGCGTGGCCAACGAACTTTTCCCGGTCATGATCTTCATCGCGATCGGCGCAATGTGCGAATTCGATCCGCTGATGCGTAAACCGTTCGTCATGCTCTTCGCGGCGGCTGCGCAGTTTGGTATCTTCATGACGGCATTCCTCGCCGCTTGCCTCGGCTTCCCGTTCAATCAGGCGGCCGCTATCGGCATCATCGGCGCAGCAGACGGCCCGACCACGATTTTCGTCGCGTCCCGTTATGCGCAGGAAATGCTCGGACCGTTGTCCGTTGCGGCGTACTGCTACATGTCCCTCGTTCCGGTCATTCAGCCGCCGATCATTAAGCTCCTCACCACGAAGAAGGAACGCCAGATTCATATGCCGTTCACCGGCCAGACTCCGGTTTCCGACCGTGCGCTCTTCATCTTCCCGCTCATGATCGTCATGGTCGCGGGCATCGTCGCTCCGATTTCCGTGCCGCTCATCGGCGCCCTCATGTTCGGCAACCTCTTGAAGGTTTCCGGCTGCTGCGAAGCGCTGGCGAATTGCGCGAAAGATGATCTGTCCAATCTGGTCACCCTGTTCCTCGGCATTGTCGTCGGCTCCACGATGACGGCTGAGAACTTCCTGACCTTCGATGTCTTCAAGATTCTGTGCCTCGGCGCTGTGGCCTTCGTCTTTGATACGGCAGGCGGCGTCATCTTCGCTAAGATCCTGAACATCTTCCTTCCGACCAAGATCAACCCGATGATCGGTGCGTGCGGCATTTCCGCATTCCCGATGTCCGGCCGTGTCATCGCGAAGATGGCTCTCAAAGACGATCCGACGAACTTCATCGTCCAGGACGCTATCGGCGTCAACGTCGCCGGCCAGATTGCATCTGTTGTGGCAGGCGGTCTCGTGCTCTGCATGATTCCGATGCTGACGAAATAAGGAGGTAAGCCATGGATCCAGTACAAGCTGCCCTTATTATGATGGTCATTTGCGTACCGCTCATGTTCATCGTCATCAGCTTCTTCGTCCTCTTGACGAAACTTTTGACAAAGCTGTTTCCGGCGCAGTAATGTCCGGAATCGGAAACGCAGCCTAGCTGCTGTTTTCGTAAGTCTCCCCTTCATCAGAAATGTCGCATCTTGCCGCGTGCGGATGTGATTTGTAATCGAAACTGTTTTGAAAGGTGGTACAAGGAAAATGGATATTTCCACTCCTGCACTTGCCTCCATGCTGGTACTCGTGGCCATCGTGCTGTTCTCCTGCTTCCGGGATATCAATGTCGGTATCCTGGGCGTCGCAGGGGCACTCATCGTCGGCATGGTATTCTCCGGCATGAAGGTCGGCGCCGTTTACAAAGGCTGGCCGATCAACCTCTTCATGATCCTCGTGGGCGTCACGTTCATGTTCTCCTGTGCGCAGGTCAATGGGACCATGCAGAAACTTTCGGCTAAATGCGTGCGTCTTGCCAAAGGCAATGTCGCTCTCATTCCGTTTATTATTTTCCTCCTCGTGACCTTCGTCGTCACGATTGGCCCGGGAAACATCGCCGGCACGGCGCTTCTCGCTCCGGTCTGCATGGCGATTGCGGGTCGTATCGGACTTTCGCCCTTCTGCATGACGCTTCTCGTCGTCGGCGCGGCAAACGGTGCGGCTTTCTCGCCCTTTGCTCCGACAGGCCTCATCTCCAATGGTATCATTGCGAAGATTGCGCCGCAGATCGGTATCCCGAATGAAGCGCTGGACGGCATTGCCTGGAAGGTGCATTTCAATTCCGAAATCGCACAGGGCATCGTCAATTTCGGCGGCTTCTTCCTCACGGGCGGCGCGGCTTGGATTATGAAAGCTCGCGGAAACGCGGACTTCAATATCGATGAAATCGCTCCGAAGCCGGAACCGATGGATTGGAAACAGAAATACACGCTCTTGACCATCTTCGTCTTGGTCATCTGCGTCATCTTCTTCAAGCTCGACGTCGGCGCGGTCGCCTTCGTCATCGGCACCACGTACATTATCCTCGACATTGCGGACGACGGTGCGGCCGTGAAAGCGATGCCCTGGGGCGTCATGGTCATGGTCTGCGGCATGTCCGTCTTGATCGAAGTCATGGATAAGGCCGGCGGCCTCAACGCTCTGATCGACATGATCGCCGTTATCTCCAACGGCACGACCGTCAACGGCGTTGTCGGCTTCGTCGCGGGCCTCATCTCCGCTTACTCCTCGTCCTCCGGCGTCGTCATGCCGATGTTCCTGAACATGGTTCCGGGACTTCTCGAAGCTGTCGGCACCTCCGGCGATGCGGACAAGGCCATCGCTCTCATTTCTTCTATCAATATCGGGTCTCACCTCGTCGATACCTCCCCGCTCTCCACGCTCGGCGCGCTCTGCATTGCCAACGCCGTCACCGAAGACAAGGGGACGCTGTTCCGGAACTTGCTGTTCTGGGGCCTCTCGATGTCCGTCGTGGGCGCCGTCGTTTGCTACGTAGCCTTCGGTCTTTTGGGACTTTGATGGATTGAGGAAATAAATAGAAATATAGAGAAACTTCTGTAAAAAGGAAGAAAGATAATATATTTCTAAAAGAAAAGACATGATTTCCATACAATTATGGGAGTCATGTCTTTTTGATTGGGGAAAATAAATTTTTTCGAGCGTTCTTTTCTGTGACAAAAAAAGAAAAGCAAGGAAGTATAAAATATTATAATAAAAATCGAAAATAAATCCGAAAGAAGCCCTTTTCCAATTGACACGAAAATCTAAACGCGCTATCCTGTGGGCAAGAGTGCGAAATGGAATCGCCTCTTACCGAACGTGTCGCTATAGAAAGGAGCGGTGTGGTTTTCCCGACAGGGTCCGGGTTCCGTGTCTTGTGAGACAGAAAAATGAACTTTTCCATTTCTTTACATTCGACTCATGAAGACGGGGAATATGCATTTACTCACTTCGTTTAAGGAGGAAATCTCGAAAATGGAATTGGATTCTTCTTTGCTTGACGAATTGTTCCAAGGCGTATACGGCT
>CAVEYT010000176.1:0-3539 GCA_963619995.1 Acutalibacteraceae bacterium
ACATCTCTTGTCAGAAAAGTACCCCCTCTGCGCCCAAAATTATCTTACCACTTCACAGGGCCTCTATGAGACGCAAAAAAAACTAATAGCTAACAGCTAAGAGCTAATAACTATCTTGCGCCTGAAGCCAAAAGCCGAGCACGCCGCTCCAAGCTCCCGGCTCTCTTGCGCGTGAGAACCAAAGCCGAGCACGCCGCTCCAAGCTCCCGGCTGTCTTGCGTCTGAGAACCAAAGCCGAGCACAGCCGAGCCCACCTTCCTGCTCCCCGCCTCTTCTCATTTTCGGCCTTCTACGGTATAATAAGTAAAATTGTGTTCAGTATGCCCGTTTCCGTTTTTCTTTAGGCGGCGGGCGCGTGAAAATTGGGATAGAGAGGCGGTGTGAGGATGTCTGTCTTGGACGTGGCGGCGAAGGTGCTTTCGGAGGAGGCGGCGGCGATTTCGGCTTTGATTCCGACTTTGGATGAAAAGTTTGCGCGCGCGGTTTCCTTGATCGAGAGTGCATCCGGGCGCGTGATTTTGACCGGGATGGGGAAATCCGGACACATCGCAAGGAAGACGGCGGCGACTCTGGCTTCGACGGGCACGCCGGCTTTTTTCGTGCATCCGGCCGAGGCGATTCACGGGGATCTGGGCATGGTGACGGATCAGGATGTCGTCGTGGCCTACTCGAATAGCGGGGAAACGGGAGAAATCCTGGCGATTTTGCCGTCTCTTCGTCGCATCGGAGCGCATCTCATCGCCGTGTGCGGGAATTTGGAATCGACGCTGGCGAAAAACGCGGATGTCGCGCTCTATGCCGGCGTTTCCCATGAAGCCGGGAGTCTGGGACTGGCGCCGACGAGCTCGACGACGGCGGCTTTGGCGCTGGGCGATGCGCTGGCAATTGCGCTCATGGAGGACAATCATTTCACGGCGGATAAATTCGCGATTTTCCATCCGGGCGGCTCGCTCGGGAAACGGCTGCTTTTGACGGTGGACATGGTCATGCACAAGGGGGCCGATCATCCCATTTTGCGCCGGACGGCGACGGTGAAGGACGCGCTCTTTGTCATGACGGACAAGGGGCTCGGCGCGGTGAATGTGATTGACGAAGACGGCCGCCTTTTGGGACTTTTGACGGACGGAGACGTGCGTCGCGGGCTCAAAAACGGCGTGGAATTTTTGAATGAATCGGTGGAAACGGTCATGACGAAGACGCCGCAGGTGATTACGGCCGATAAATTGGCGGCCGAAGCGCTGCATCTCATGGATGATCACAAGCCGCATCCCATCACGGTGCTGCCGGTCGTCGATGAGGCGGGGCGCGCGGTCGGGATGCTGCACGTCACGGATTTGCTGCGGCAGGGTGTGGTGTGATGGCGATTCGGCTGATGGCATTCGATGTGGACGGGTCGCTGACGGACGGGCGGATTTTTCTCGGGGAAAACGGGGAAACGGTGAAAGTCTTCTCTGCGCGGGACGGTCTCGGGCTGTCGCGGGCCGCGAAGATGGGCTACCTCGTCGGCGTCATCACGGGGCGTTCGTCGCCGGTCGTCGAGGCGCGTGCCAAGGAACTGGGGATGTCGTTTTCGCTCCTCGGGGTGTCCGATAAAGTCGCCGCGATGGAAGATCTTCTGGCGAAATACGGTCTCTCTTGGGAGGAAACAGCGTATTTCGGCGATGACTGGAATGATTTGGCACTGATGCACCGTGTGGGATTCTCCGGGGCGCCGGCGGATGCGACGGAGGAAAATCGGCAAGAGGCGGATTTTGTTTCCGACAAAAAAGGCGGCGAAGGAGCCGCAAGGGATTTCATCACGAGAATCTGGAAACGGGATCATCGCTATGAGGAAGCGCTGTCATGTTTTGAGGCAGTGAGCAGTTAGTAGTTAGCAGTTAGTAGTTAGCAGTTAGCAGTTAGCAGTTAGCAGTTACTTTGGGTGTCTCATGGAGATCGAGACGTCAGACATCAGACGGTCAGACGTCAGATGGAAAGCGGAAGCGCTTCGCGCAATTTTATAAGTGCGACCTGCGGCCGCCACCGTTCGTTCTCTATGAAAAATAAAAAGCCAGTCACAAAGATGTGTAGGGTTGACAGTCTGACGTCTGATTGTCTGACATCTTTGGCACTATGCTGGCACTACCATTCAGCATAGAATGTAAAGTCTGATGTCTGACGTCTGATCGTCTGATGTCTTTGCCACTATGGTAACACTAACGTTCAGCATAGAAATGTGAAGTCTGATGTCTGACGTCTGATCGTCTGACGTCTTTGCCGCTATGATAGCACTAACATTTATCATAGAAATGTAAGGTCTGATGTCTGACGTCTGATCGTCTGACGTCTTTGCCACTATGTAGCACCAATGTTCAGCATAAAACAAGGAGTTCAAATGTCGGGTCGGTTGCGGTACGGTTTTCTGAAAGGGGTCAGTCGTCTTTTGTGCGCGATGTCGTATGATCGCGTGCTTTCGATTGGCCGTTTTTTGGGTCCCGCCATTATGAACCGTATCCGGAAACAGAAGAATCGCGGCATTTCGCAGCTGATGAGCGGCCTCGGTGTCTCCCGGGCCGAAGCGGAGAAAATCCTGCAAAAAGTGTATGAAAATATCGGCATGTCCGTCATGGAGATGCTGTACATGCCGCGTCTCATTGCGGCGAAAGATCACATCGATGATTTCGTTTCCATCGATCACCCCGAGCGGCTCGAGGCGGCTTTTGCCGAGGGGCATGGCGTCGTGGGATTGACCGCGCATATCGGAAATTGGGAATGGTTGGGAGCCGGCGTCGCGCTTCACGGTTTCCCGACGTCTGCCATTGCGAAGAAACAGGCGGATGACGCGCTGATGCGGATTATCAATGAGTACCGGGAGCGCTCCGGGCAGCATATTTTTCTGACGGGCACGGGCGGCTACGAGATGATTGCGGCGGCGCGTGCGATGAAAAAGAATGATATTTTGGGATTTTTATCGGATAAAGACGGCGGCGAAAGCGGCGTCCCCGTGCGGTTTATGAATCGTATCTTTTCGTTTCCGCAAGGGCCGGCGATTTTTGCCAAAAAGTTTCACGCGCCCATTCTGCCGGTTTTCATTATCAGAAATCCGGGCGGAAGAGGGCATACGGTCTGCGTCGGCGAGCGATTTGACTATGAAGAGAAGGACAATTTGCAAGAGGAATTGGTACACAATTCGCAGCGCATGGCCACGATTATGGAGGATTTTATCAAAGCGCATCCGGAGGATTGGATGTGGTTTCAGCATTTATTTTGGACGAAACCGGAAGAGATCGAGATGTATCAAGCAATGAAGAAGGAGAAGGCGGATGACTAAACGGACGAAGATCATCATCGGCGCCGTTTTGGCCGTTTGTTTCGGGATTTTTCTCCTTTTCAACGGCGGGAAATGGTTTGGGAAACAGGAAATCACGGTGCCCATCATGGAGCTGTCCAATTCGGAGATGCAGGAAACGCAAGGCGGCAAGGTCATCTGGAAATTGAAAGCAGAGCGCATCAGCATCGGGGCGGATAAAAATTCCGCGACGATGGAGAATGTGGAGGGA
>CAVEYT010000177.1:0-3511 GCA_963619995.1 Acutalibacteraceae bacterium
CAGGAAAATTTCAATCTGGCGGCGTCTTCTTTCTTTGCTACTTTCTTTCTTCCACGGGGAAGAAAGAAAGTAGATCGCGACAGGAGTTCTGCGGGAAAGCACTCCGCATGATTCCTCACCGAAAGGTGCAAAACGGGAAATCTCCCCGCGTGATAACGCGAAAAAAAAGAGTTGCCGGAAAATGTGACAAACATTTCCCGGCAACTCTTTTTTTATACACAAAAACCTCCGTTTCGGTTTCCCGACATCGGAGGTTTCCTTTTATCCGTGGTGGGCGATAACAGGATCGAACTGCTGACATCTTGCTTGTAAGGCAAGCGCTCTCCCAGCTGAGCTAATCGCCCATGGTGACCTGTGGGGGATTCGAACCCCCGAACCCGCCGTGAAAGGGCGGTGTCTTAACCACTTGACGAACAGGCCAATGGCTCCTGAAGTAGGACTCGAACCTACGACCGATCGGTTAACAGCCGATTGCTCTACCAACTGAGCTATTCAGGAACGGATGAGGGCATTATACCAGAGGAAACTTCTTTTGGCAAGAGGGAAAATGAAAAATTTTTCAAACATTTCATGCGCCTCTTTCCACATTCATGCTCCGAGCTTGAAAAGCCTGAAACTGTGCTGCAAAACCTTCTCACCCTTTCCTCTTCTCCGCCCCGGTTCACGGCTTGAAGAAGCTTGCCAAGCGCATAACTTCTTCGTCATTTTCCCTTTTCCCCCTTCTGCAAAATGCAAAGAAGGATGGCAGCCTTTGCAAGCCTTTCAAGCCCTTCCGCTCACCGTAAAAGCCCGCAAAGCACAAGCAAGCGTCTGACGTCTGATGTCTGACCGTCTGACATCTCGATCTCCCAGTGCCTCAAAGATTCAAGCCTCACAAAATCCCAAATTCCACGATGACGCGACTCGTGATATCCTGCCGCGGCGGGGTGATTTCCGTCACGGCCGCGCTGCCGTCGGTGCCCATCGCTTTATAGAGAGCGCCGCCGTAATTGTTCGTCCCCGTTTCCGTAATCGTGACGGAGCGCACCTCGCCCAGCGTGCAGCCGAGACCGGCCGCGATGACTTCCGCGCGTTTCTTGGCCGCCGCCACCGCGCGAGACACCGATTGCGCCCGGAATTTCGCCGCTTCGGAATACGAAAATTCGACGCCGCCGACCGAAGTCGCACCCGCTTGGATTGCCGCATCCGCCACCGCGCCCGCGCGCGACACATCCGAAAGCCGGACGCGAAGCGTATTTCGGACCGTGTACCCTTTTTTCTTGCCGCCGGATTGATACAGCGAATACCCCTCCGTCGAAATGCGATTTTGCGGGACGCCCGCCGACAAAAGGGCCGACAGCACCTTTTCCGCGCGCGCCGCATTGACCGCCGACGCTTTCGACGCCGTGTCCGCCTCGCCCTCCGTCACAATGGAAAGCTCCGCCGTGTCCGCCGTTTCCGTCACCGTGCCGACGCCTTCCGCAGAAATTTTCCGCACCGTTTCCGCATCCGGCACGCCGTACGTCACCGAAAGTCCCGCCGTGACGCTCTCCTCGCCCGCCAACATCTGCGTCGCCGTATCCGCTTCCGCATTCGCCGACCGCGCCAGCATCACCGCATGGAAACGCGGACTCATGTCGGACGCGTCCTCCGCCGCGAGCACCATCCCGCGGGGCAGCCCGAGCTGCTCGGCCGCGGCCGTCGCCTTTTCGTTCGCGTCCGCGGCTGCCGCCCGATACGCTTCGTCCTCGTACGGCGTCCGATTCTCCGTCAGGAAACGAATCCCCGCGACCCGATCCGCCCCGTTTCGCGTCGCCGCATCCACGACCGCGCCCGCCCGCGCCAAATCCAGCACCGTGACGTCAAGCGAACTCTCCGCGATGTAGCCGACAAGTTTCCGATTTCCTTTGCCATCGCTTTTGTATTCCGGGGAAACGGAGAAACTTTCCGTCGAAAGCCGCGACGCCTCCGCCCCGGCCGCGATGAGCGCCGTCCGCACCTTCTTCATCCGCGCCGCATTCTCCGCCGCCGCTTCCTCCTCGCTCTTGCCGTGCGAAATCATCTCCGCATAAAACGAGAAACAATCCGCCGCCGCCGCGACTTCCCCCTTTCCGGACACGACAATCTCCTGCGTCGCCGCCTCACAAAACGCCCCGCCGCACGCCAAAAGCGCCGCCAACATCAAAGCCGCCGTTTTCTTCATTTCCTTTTCTCCTTTCAGAAAACAAATTCCTTTGTCTCTATTATACCTGCGGAGGCAAAAGAGCTTGGAGCCTGGAGCACGTCTCATAGCGGTCAAGACGTCAGGCAAAAAAGTTAGCAGTGAGTAGTTAGCAGTGAGCAGTGCAGGTAGCGGCCTTTGGCCGCAATTTATAAAATCATCGCCGTCAGCGATTCCGCTTTTGTCTGACGTCTGATCGTCTGATGTCTGATGTCTCAATCTCTATGAGACACAGAAGCAAAGCGATACTCCCGACTCCATTTCCCCCTTGCAGTCGCGCCGCAATATTTGTATACTATACAAATATCAAACTATAAAAATTTATCGAAACACAAAAGGAGATGAAATTTTGGATCTTGTCAGTGCTGTCATCGCTTTCTTGAATGTCGGTTTCTTTTCCGGCATTGTATCGCGCTTCACCGGCGCGAATATGACGATTCTCATTTTGGCGTCCCTCCTCTACCTCGGCGGACGGCCCACGGAAATCGTCGGCATCATGATGACCTATCTCGTTTTCATGCGGCTCACGATGTACACGCAGCATCATCGGATTGCCTACGGAAATCTCATCGTTTTCAAAGGATGGAAACTGGCGCTCTTAGCGGCGCTCGTCGTCTTGCTGCTCTTCGTGTATCCTTTCGCGGCGCTCGCGCTCTTCCTCGGTTTCTTCATGACCGAACTCTTGGCGCGTATCTATCGCGACATGGATGCCAAAGACCGCTTGCCGCTCGGGACGCTGGCGACATACGCCGTCATTGCCGGTGCCGTCACGACGGTCTGCTTTGCCGCGACAATGATGATTCCGGAAGATTGGTACTACGGCATCGCCGCGACCGCCATTCTCCTCATTGCCGCCTTCTTCTGGTGGCTGGGAGAAAATCGAAACCGTCTCGCCGCCGTGTGGGACACCGTCATTTTGGCGACATTTGCGCCCGCCGGACTCTTTGGACTCGATCTCTCCGACTGGATGATGGATATGAAACGAAACGGGAAACAAACCCCGCTTTCCAAAAATCTGCCCTTCATTTATCTGCCGGCTTTCTACATCGCGTTTCTGGCGGGAAATATTCTTTTCGGCATTTTCTCCTTCTCCGGCTTGATTCTGACATTCTTCTCGGCACTCTCCATTCGTCTCTTCGGTTACTACCAAGTCTCGGGCAAGGGCCATATGAATCTCGTCGCTCTCTCGGTCACGATTCTGGCGGCCGTCTGCCTCTGGCTCACCGCACCGACCCCGACGGGCATCAGCGAAGCGATCGATGTCTTCCTCCCCGCCCAGCCGGCTGTGGATTTGTGGAAACTGCTGTAAAC
>CAVEYT010000178.1:0-3429 GCA_963619995.1 Acutalibacteraceae bacterium
AAAAGTTTCGCGTCTCTTTCGACGTAAGCATTGGCAAGGCTGAGCATCCGAGCACCCCGGAACACAGGAAAATTTCAATCTGGCGGCGTCTTCTTTCTTTGCTACTTTCTTTCTTCCACGGGGAAGAAAGAAAGTAGATCGCGACAGGAGTTCTGCGGGGAATCTCTCCGCGTGATTCCTCACAAAAAGTGCTCAACGCTATGAGAACATAGAGAAGCCATCATCCGCCCCTTCGCGCCACCTTCCTCCGAAGGAAGGCTTTCGTGTGATTCCCGCGCCGCCAGGCGCATTTTGCGAAGCAAAATCACCCAAAATTCCCCAATAAAAAATCGGATGACATCCAAAGTCATCCGATTTTTTGTTTCAGCGTTTCAATTTATCGACGAGCTTATCCAAGAACGACGACCCGTTTCCTTTGTAGTCGGAAATGTCTTCGCCGGAGACGTCCGCGTATTTCAAAAGCGCTTCTTTTTGCTCGCCCTTGAGATTTCTCGGCACCGTCACATTGACGATGACGTAGAGATCGCCGCGTCCGCCGCCGCGAAGATGGGGCATGCCTTTCTCTTTGATACGGAATTTCGTGCCCGTCTGCGTGCCGGCCGGGATTTGGAGCTCGACTTTTTCATCGAGGGTCTCAATGGCAATCGTATTTCCGAGCGCCGCGGTCGGGAAGGAAATATCCGCGCGGCGGTAGAGATTGTCGCCTTCGCGGCCAAAGTCGGGATCTTCTTTCACGAAGATGTAGACGTAGAGATCGCCCGCCGGGCCTCCGCGCGATCCCGGCTCGCCTTCGCCGCCGATTCGCATGCGGACGCCGCTGTCCGCCCCGGCCGGGATATTGACTTCGAGTGTCTTTTCCTTTTTCTGCAGGCCGGAGCCGTGGCAGGTGTGGCATTTTTCTTGGATGATTTTGCCGCTGCCGCCGCAATGACGACAGGTGACGACATTCATCATCTGGCCGAAAGGCGTCCGCTGCACGACGCGCTCCTGCCCGGTGCCTTGGCAATGCGGACAGGTCTCGACTTTCGTGCCGGGCTCGGCGCCGCTGCCGTGGCAATGCGAGCAAGCCTCGTCTTTCCGGACGCGGAAACTTTTCTTGACGCCCGTCGCCGCCTCGCGCAGCGTGATTTCCATATCATAGCGCATATCCGCGCCGCGCACGGGCCCATTTTGCTGCCGCCGGTTTCCGCCGGTGAACATATCGAAAATGTCGCCCATGTCGAAATTGAAACCGCCCGCGCCGCCGAAGCCTCCGAAGCCGCCTGCGCCCGGACCGCCGCCACCCTGCTGCGCCTGCTCGTACGCCGAGTGACCCAGCTGGTCGTATTGCGCGCGTTTATCCGCATCCGAGAGCGTCTGGTAGGCCTCATTGACCTCTTTGAACTTCTCGGCCGCCGCCGGATCGTCCTTGTGCAAATCAGGATGATACTGCCGCGCCAGCTTACGATACGCTTTTTTGATCTCATCCTCGGACGCATTTTTGGAAACGCCGAGAGTTTCGTAATAATCCTTTGCCGCCATGTCTCCGTCCTATATTACTTCTTATCGTCATCGTCGACGACTTTGTAGTCCGCATCGACCACATTGTCGTCCTCTTTCTTCGCTTGGCTCTGGCCCGCATCGCCCTGCGCTCCGGCTTGCTGCGCCTGCTGCGCTTGCTGAGCCTGCTGATACAACGCTTCCGTCAGCTCGTGGAGCGGTTTCGTGAGCGCTTCGGCATCGGCTTTGATTTTATCGATATCGTCGCCCTTGAGACTTTCTTTCAGTTTCTCAATCGCGTCATTGACTTCCTTCACCTTCGCCGCGTCGCCCTTGTCGCCAATCTCGCGCACGGTCTTTTCCGCCTGGTACACGAGCGCTTCCGCGTCATTTTTCGCCGTCACGGCTTCTTTGCGTTTCTGATCTTCGGCTTCATGTGCCTTGGCGTCCTGCTGCATCTTTTCAATCTCTTCTTCGGAAAGGCCGGTGGACGACGTGATGTCAATCTTCTGCTCCTTGCCCGTCCCCAAATCCTTCGCGGACACATGGACGATGCCGTTCGCATCGATATCGAAGGAAACTTGAATCTGCGGCACGCCTCTCGGAGCCGGCGGAATATCGGAAAGTTCGAAGCGTCCCAGCGTCTTATTGTCCGCTGCCATCGGGCGCTCGCCCTGCAGGACATGAATGTCGACAGAGGGCTGGTTATCGGCCGCCGTGGAGAAAATCTGCGTTTTCTGCGTCGGAATCGTCGTATTTCTCTTAATCATCGTCGTAAAGACACCGCCCAGCGTCTCAATCCCCAGCGACAGCGGCGTGACGTCGAGAAGGAGGACGTCCTTCACTTCGCCTTTCAAGACACCGGCCTGGATCGCCGCGCCGACCGCGACGGATTCATCCGGATTGATGCCCTTGCTCGCTTCTTTGCCGAATTTTTTCTTAATCATTTCCTGCACGGCCGGGATACGGGACGAGCCGCCGACGAGCAGAATCTTTTCGATATCGGACGCGGAAACGCCCGCATCTTTCATCGCCGTGTCAATCGGCGCGACCGTCGCTTCCACGAGATCTTCCGTGATGCGATCGAATTCCGCGCGCGTCAGATTCGCGACGAAATGCACCGGCTGGCCTTCGCTGTCCATCGTGATGAAGGGCAGATTGATTTCCGTCGACATGACGCTCGAAAGCTCGATCTTCGCTTTTTCACCGGCTTCTTTGAGACGCTGATCCGTCATCGGGTCGCGTTTCAAAGCAAAACCGTTCTGTTTCTGGAACGTATCGGCAATCCAATCCATGACGCGCGCATCGAAATCGTCGCCGCCGAGATGCCCGTTTCCGTTCGAAGCCTTGACTTCAAAGACGCCGTCCGCCAAGTCCAAAATGGACACATCGAAGGTGCCGCCGCCCAGGTCGTAGACGAGGAAAAGATGTTCCTTGTCATCTTTCACTTTGTCGAGGCCGTAGGCAAGGGAAGAAGCCGTCGGTTCATTGATGATACGGAGGACATTCAGCCCCGCGATTTTCCCCGCATCCTTCGTCGCCTGGCGCTGGCTGTCCGTGAAATACGCCGGGCAGGTGATGACGGCTTCCGTCACCTTTTCGCCCAGATACGCTTCCGCATCCGTTTTGAGTTTCTGCAGAATCATCGCGGAAATTTCCTGCGGCGTGTAGCTCTTGCCGTCGATATCCACTTTGTAATCGCTGCCCATGTGGCGCTTGATGGAAACGATGGTGCGCTGCGGATTGGAAACCGCCTGGCGCTTGGCGAGCTGCCCCACAAGGCGCTCGCCCGTTTTGGAAAACCCGACGACGGACGGGGTGAGACGAGAACCTTCCGCATTCGGAATGACGACGGGCTCGCCGCCTTCCATAACCGCTACGACAGAATTGGTGGTCCCCAAATCAATTCCAATGACTTTTGACATACTCTTTTTCCTCCTTATAAATATT
>CAVEYT010000179.1:0-3377 GCA_963619995.1 Acutalibacteraceae bacterium
TCTTGCAAAACCGCCCGACCGCCGGCATCCAGGAGTTCCCGGGCCAGCGTGCGGCCCAGCTGCTCCGCTTTCTCGATAGCATCCGCCATCGCCGCGCGATACAATTTTTTCCCGTCCGTCGACGCGATGAATGCACGGGCGCTGATACCCGCCTCGGTCGGGACGGCGAAAATGCCGGCCGGTACTTTGCAATCGCCGCCCACTTCGGCCAAAAACGCCCGCTCGGCCGCAATGCACCGCGCCACATTCTCATCGTGCAGACAAGAAACGAGCGCCAACGTTTCCGCATCTTCGCTCCTCGCCTCCACCGCCATGACACCCTGCCCGGCCGCCGGGATGCTTTCTTCCGGCGATATGTACGAAGAAATACGCGCTTCCAGCCCGAGACGTTTCAGCCCGGCCGCCGCCAAGATGATGGCATCGAAATGCCCTTCATCCAGATGCCGCAGCCGCGTCTGCACATTGCCGCGAAGCGAACGAATCTCCAAGTCCGGCCGCCGATGCAAAAGCTGCGCCTGCCGCCGGAGGCTCGACGTCCCGACGACTGCTTGCGGCGGCAATTCATCCAGACTCTTATACCGATTCGACACAAAGGCATCCCGCGGATCCTCGCGCGCCGTCACCGCCGCAACGGTCAGGGCGGCCGGACAAGCCGCCGTCATATCCTTCAAAGAATGGACCGCGATATCCGCCTTCCCCGAAAGCAGCGTGACCTCCAGCTCCTTGATGAAAAGTCCTTTCCCTCCGATTTCCACCAAGGGCCGATCCAGAATCTCATCGCCTCTCGTCGACACCGGAAGCAACTCGACCGCAAGCCCCGGATGCGCCGTCTCCAATGCGCGCGCCACATACTTCGCCTGCCAAAGCGCCAAGACACTTTCCCGCGTCGCAATGACCATCTTACGTTTCAAGTTCCCGCCCCTTTCGTACATCCAGCTTAAAGAGCCGCGTCACCGCCGATTTATCGGCATCCTCCCATTTCGTGCCGGCGTGCTCATGCAACCGCACCATCGGCTCGCGGAGAATTTTCCGCACAATCATCCGCGTCATATGCTGCAATACCCGCTCATCCTCCTCGGACAGCCCCTCGATTTTCGCCAAAGCGCGCCGCAGCTCCCGCGCCCGAATCTCCTCCGCCTTATCCGAGAGCGACACCATGACCGGCCGCGTACGAAGATACGTGAAACGGTTCTCAATCGATTGGATTTCCTCCTCGATGATACATCGCGCCCGCTCCGCCTCTCCTTTGCGGAAACGAATATTCTTCTCGACGATATCCTGTAAATCATCGATATTATACAAAGAAACATGACGAATCGTGCCCACCTCCGGCTCGATGTCGCAAGGCACCGCGATATCAATCGCCACCAGCGGCTTGCCATTTCGTCTCATCATCAAATTGCGCACATCCCAAGCCTTCACGATATATTGAGACGCGCCCGTCGCCGTGACGAGGATATCCACATCGTCCGCGTGCTGCAAAGCCCCCGCAAACGGCACCGCCGAGCCACCGATTTTCTTCGCCAGCTCCTCGGCCTTCTCGATATGGCGATTCGTCACCATCACATCCCGGAGGCCCTTCCCCCGCAAATGCTTCACCAAGAGCTCCGCCGCTTCCCCCGCGCCGAAAACCATCGCCGCGCGCCCGGAAAGACTTCCCAGAATCGTTTCCGCCAGCTTCACCGCCGCATAACTCACCGACACCGCGCTGTAAGAAATCTGCGTCTCCGTGCGCACCCGTTTCCCCGTCGTCACCGCCCGATGAAACAGCGTATTCAAGACCGTCCGCGTCGCCTTTTCCGAAAGCGCCGTCGTGTACGCCGTCTTGATTTGATTCAAAATCTGGCTCTCGCCGATGACGAGCGAATCCAGCCCCGACGCCACCTCAAAGAGATGTCGAATGCAAGCTTCCCCCTCGTAATAAAAGAAATACTCTTCCTTGGCCGCGCTGTTTCCCGAAAGCGCCAAGAAAAACGCCTTGAGCTGCTCCTTGGCGCTCGCATCTGTCAGCACCGCATAGATTTCCGTGCGATTGCAAGTGGAAAGCACCACCGCCTCGCAGATCCCCGGCTGCTCCTCCAAATGCCGGAGCCCGCTCCTCGCACTCTCCGGCGAGATGGCAAACTGCTCCCGGATATCGACCGGGACCGTCTTATGATTCAGCCCCCATACCACCAATTGCATGACGTACACACTCCTCTGCTTCGTCAATTTTCCCTTCCGCGACCAGCCGCATCACCGCTGGTCCCAATGCCTGCCGCCAGAAATACTCCCGCTCCCGGCTGCTCCCTTCTTGCCGTTTCAATTCCTCTCGGATTGCACTCACCCGATCCAGCCACAAGCCAAACGCGTCCGGCATTTCCCCTTGCAGCCATTCCTTCACATACCGCGCCATCGCCGGCGAACGCCCGTCCGTCGAGACCGCAATTTGAATGCCGCCGGAAGAAAACACCGCCGGCAGCGAGCAATTTCCCAGCTCCGGAAAATCCGCCGCATTATAAAGGAAACCGGTTTCCAAAGAGGCGCGCCGCACCTTTTCCGCCACGTCCCTTATGCCCGCCGCCGTGATCACCAATCGGTACCCCGCGCAATCCCCATCGGCAAATTCCGATTCCTTCCGGCGAAGCTTCCCTTCCTTCGCCAGCCCGTCAATCTCGCCCACCGCCTCCGGAGAGAGCACCGTCACAAAAGCCCCCTCGCCGATAAGCCGCTGAACTTTCCGCCAAGCGACATGCCCCCCGCCAATGACAAGACAAGGAAGCCCGCGCACACATAAATTGATCGGATACAAAAAAATCTCCTCACAAATCGTTTTACATTTTCAAGACTTTGATAAACTTTCCCTCAAATTATAATGCCCCGCCGGAAAAATAACAATATCGACACGCTACCCGTCTTCCGCTATCCGTTCACCGTTTACCATCCGTCACATTTCAAAGAACAATCACCGGCAACCGTCCACCGGAAGGTCGCCTCCGGAAGAAGGCTGGCATGTGGCGGCCTCCTTGCTTTGCTTTTTTCTCACATAGAGTATCCATCACCCGACCCCTACGGGGCCACCGAAAACCGTCCACCGGACGCTTTTCTCCCGAAGAGGGCTTGACCGGTGGCGGCTCCGCCGCATTTTATAAAATCGTCGCCATAGGCGACACCTGCGCTCAATTCTCAATTCTCAAATCTCAATTCTTTCTTGCAAGAGTAAACAGCACAATGTGATAATCAAAGCAAAGCACCGTCTGACGTCTGACCGTCTGATGTCTGACGTCTCGATCTCCATGTGCCACCCAAAAACTAACAGCTAACAGCTAACAGCTAATAACTATCTTGCGCCTGCGTTCAAAAGTTTAGCACACAAAAAAAGCAGCAAGACCAAAACG
>CAVEYT010000180.1:0-3351 GCA_963619995.1 Acutalibacteraceae bacterium
TTTATAAAATCGTCGCCGGAGGCGACACCGGCGCTCAAATCTCAATTCTCAATTCTTTCTTGCAAGAGCAAGAAGCAGGATGTGACGATGAAAAAAAGAATCGTCTGATGTCAGACGTCTCCATCTCTATGAGCCGCCAAAAACTAATAGCTAACAGCTAACAACTAATAACTATCTTGCGCCTGACGCAAAAAGCCTGGCACCCCAAACCCACCCACCAAAAAAGACAGCCCATCAAAGAGCTGTCTTTTCGTTTGGTTTCCTTACATCACATCGCCCGTGATATCGTCTCGGTAGAGGACGACGTCTCCTTCCCGGAGCGTTTTTTGGATGTCGATGACGCGTTGGTTCGCCGAGCCGCGGAAGCGGAGGCGGGGATTTCTAAGGGCTGCCACGAAGGGGCCGTCGACGAGGACGTCGCAGGTTTCGAGGAGCGCTTTTTTGTCCGGATCGGCCAGGATTTCTTCCAGGAGGTAGCCGCTGTAGACCCAGATGGATTTTTTGCTGTTTTCTTTCACCTTGCGGGCGAGCGCCGTGAGGCCTTCCGTGTTTTGCATGGGCTCGCCGCCCAGAAATGTGAGGCCGGCCACGTTGTCGTCTTTGAGATACTCCAAAATCATCGCCGTTTCCGCATCCGTCCACGGTTTCCCGGCTTGGAAATCTTGGTATTCTTCATTGAAACAGTCGGGGCAGTGGCGCGTGCAGCCGGTGACGAAGACGCTGGTCCGGATGCCGACGCCGTTTGCGATGTCGTATTTTCGTATTTGTCCGTAATTCATCAGATGTGTACCACCCTTGCTTTGATTTCTTTCGTGCGGCCTTCGTTCCAGAAATTTTCGCCCAGATATCCGCAGGTGCGGCGGATGACGGTGAGGAGATTGCGGTCCTTGTTGTGGCAGTTCGGGCATTCCCATTCGTTGTCGTCATTGCAGATGATTTCGCCGTCGAAGCCGCAGACGTGGCAGTAATCGGATTTCGTATTGAATTCGCCGTAGCAGATGTTGTCGTAGATGAAACGAATCATGGTGAGGACCGCTTCGATATTGTTCGTCATATTTGGAATCTCGACGTAGGAAATGCAGCCGCCGGTCGAGATTTCCTGGAATTGCGATTCGAAACGGAATTTATCGAAGACGTTGATGGGCTCGCGCACGTCCACATGGTAGCTATTCGTGTAGTAGCCTTTGTCCGTGACGTCTTTGATGTCGCCGAAGCGGGCGCGGTCGAGCACGCAGAAACGGTTCGTGAGGGATTCGGCCGGTGTGCCGTAGAGGGCAAAGCCGAGGCCGTTTTCTTTTCTCCAGTCGATGACGGCTTGTTTCAGGCGGCGGATAATTTTGAGCGCAAATTCTTCGCCTTCCGGCGTCGTGTGGGAGACACCCTTGACGAGGATGGAGGCTTCGTAAATGCCGATGTAGCCGAGCGAGAGGGTCGCGTAGCCGTTTTGCAGGAGGTCGAAAATTTTCGTGCCTTTCGGGAGGCGTGCGATGGCGCCGTATTGCCAATGAATCGGGGACACGTCGCTCGTGACGTCTTTCAAGAGCTCGTAGCGGAGGAGCAACGCTTTGTGGCAGAGCTCGAGGCGCTTGTCCAAAATCTGGAAGAATTTCTCTTCGTTGCCGCGGGCCAAAATGCCGATCTGCGGCAGATTGAGGGACACGACGCCCATATTGAAACGGCCGTCCCAGACGTAGTTTCCATTCTTATCTTTCCACGGCGAGAGGAAGGAGCGGCAGCCCATCGGGCTGAAGACGTTTCCTTCATAAATCTCGCGCATTTTTTTCGCGGAAATATAATCGGGGTACATGCGCTTGGCCGTGCATTTCGCGGCGAGCTCCGTCAGGTAGTAGTAGGGGCTGCCGGGATTGATATTGTGCTCGTCCAGGACGTAGATGAGCTTCGGGAAGGCGGGCGTCACATAGACGTCCTGCTCGTTTTTGATGCCCTGCCAGCGCTGCTCGAGGATTTCCTCGTCAATCATCGCCGCTTCTTTCGCGTATTCAAAATCCGGCTTGAAATACATGAAGAGCGTCACGAAAGGCGCTTGACCGTTCGTCGTCATGAGCGTATTGATCTGGTACTGGATGGTCTGGATGCCGTCCTTCACCTCTTTGCGCGTCCGTTTCCACGCGATTTCTTCGGCTTTTTCCATATCGGGCTCGATGCCGTAGATTTCCTTTTGCTCTTCGATGACACCGGCCAAAATTTTATCGTGGGATTTGCGGACATACGGCGCCAGAATCCGGTCGATGCCATTGATGCTCTGGCCGCCGTATTGGCCGCTCGCGACCTGCGCGATGATCTGCGTCGTCACCGTGCAAGCGACTTGGAACGATTTCGGCGTGTCGATTTTCTTGCCGTTGATGACCGTCCCATTCGTCAGCATGTCCTCCAAATTGATGAGGCAGCAGTTGAACATCGGCTGGATGATGTAATCCATGTCGTGGAAATGGATCGCGCCGCAGTCGTGCGCCTGGACGATATCGAGCGGAATGAGCTTGCGGCGGGCGACGTCCTTGGACACTTCGCCGGCGATGAGATCGCGCTGGGTCGAGACGACTTGTGAATTTTTATTGGAATTTTCGTCCATGACCTCCACATTCGTCTTGCGAATGAGGCCGATGATGTTCTCGTCCGTCGTATTGATGTGGCGCTTGAAGGCTTGCATCGCCTTGTAATTTTCATACGAACGCGCCGTCGCCGGATTGTCGTTTTCCAAAAGTTTGTAGTAGACCTGGTCCTCGATGGAATAAATCGTCATCGAATGCCCGAGATTTTCGGCATACTCCTCGATTTCGTCGGCGATTTTCTGCGCCACGCCCTCCTGGTAAATGCCGCTCGCGCTGTGCATGGCCGCTTCGATGGCCGCCGCGATTTTTTCCTTTTGAAACGGGACTTTTTTCCCGTCGCGCTTAATGACTTCCATACTTCCCTCTTTCTGCCGGAAACGAAATGATTTCCCGCCAAAAACAATCTGAAAAGAAAAAGCGTGTAAGAAACCGGAGGCAAAAGACGTCGCTGTACTTCCGGAAATACAGGTCACCATGTTTGCCGCCGGAAATAAAATTGATCTGAGTCCCGATGAAATATCGGGCTCGGAAAACCTTACGATTGAAATTGTACAGGAAAATCTAGGGGATTGCAACTGATAAACAAAGCATAAATCGCAAGATGTGATGTTTACAAAAAGAACTCATACGGGTATAATCGGCAAGAATGATTGAAAATGAGAAAAAATAAAGTTTTGAGATGGAATTTGTCGCATGGATTTTTCATTTTCAGAAAAATCATGGATCCGATTTCGGAGTGATTTTGAGAATGAAGGCTTTTGAAAAAAGTGGCATTTTCGTA
>CAVEYT010000181.1:0-3335 GCA_963619995.1 Acutalibacteraceae bacterium
ATGCGTCTCGCAGCCTTGCGTGGTAAGTACCGTTTGTGAAAATAAAAATTTCATGTCTCTTTCGACGTAAGCATTGGCAAGGCTGAGCATCCGAGCACCCCGGAACTCAGGAAAATTTCAATCTGGCGGCGTCTTCTTTCTTTGCTACTTTCTTGCTTCCACGGGGAAGAAAGAAAGTAGATCGCGACAGGAGTTCTGCGGGGAATCTCTCCGCATGATTCTATATAAAAAAGGAGCTACGAAAAAAAATTACATTTTTCGTAGCTCCGCCCAAATCTCATTTCAGCACCGACCGCAAAAATTCCCTCGTCCGCTCATTCTTCGGATTTCCGAAAATTTCTTCCGGCGCGCCCTCTTCCGCGACATAGCCGCCGTCCATGAAGAGGACTTTATCGGAAACGGAGCGCGCGAAGGCCATTTCGTGCGTCACGATGATCATCGTCATTTTTTCTTCCGCCAGTTGCCGAATCGTCGCCAGGACTTCGCCCGTCAGCTCCGGATCAAGCGCCGATGTCGGTTCGTCGAAGAGCATGATTTCCGGCGAGAGCGCGAGCGCGCGGGCGATGGCGACGCGTTGCTTTTGGCCGCCGGACAGATTTCCCGGATAGACGTCCCGTTTCTCCAAGAGCCCGACTTTGTCGAGGAGCGCTTCGGCACGCGGCAGGATGTCTTCCCGTTTCATTTTCTTGACGACGAGCGGCGCGGCCAGCAGATTTTCCATGACGGTCATGTGCGGAAAGAGATTGAACGACTGGAAGACCATGCCCATTTTCGCCAAAATTTTCCGCTGCAAATCGGGCGAGGCATACGTGACTTTCCCGTTTTCCGTAGAGACGAGCACGTCGCCGTCGACGGAAATCGTCCCGCCTTGCACCGTTTCCAGCGTATTCAGACAGCGCAGAAACGTCGATTTCCCCGCGCCCGACGGCCCGATGAGCGAGACGACTTCGCCGCGCTCGACGGAAAGGGAGATGTCGTGCAGAATTTCGAGATCTCCGTAGGATTTCTGGATGTGTTTCATTTCAATCAGTGCCATGGGGATCCCTCATTCTTCGTAAACGGCATAGCGTTTTTCGAGCCATGCGAGGAGTTTTGTCAGGAAATAGGTGCAGACGAGGTAGAAAACGGCGGCGACGAAAAAGGCGGTCGTGTCGAAATCGCGCTGCACGATGGAGCGGGTGACGCGCATGAGGTCGTTCATCGCCAGGACGTAGACCAAAGACGTGTCTTTCAAAAGCGTGATGGTCTCGTTTCCGAGCGGCGGCAGGACGCGCTTGATGACTTGCGGCAAGACGATGTGCCACATGGTCTGGCGATAGGAGAAACCGAGGACTTTGGCGCCTTCGTACTGTCCGCGCGGAATGGATTGGATCCCGCCGCGGAAAATTTCCGCAAAGTAAGCGGCGTAATTGGCGACGAAGGCCAAAATGGCCGCAGAGAAATCATTCATCTGAATGGAAATCCCCGGCAGCATGGGAAGGCCGTAGTAAATGAAAAGAATCTGCAGCATCAGCGGCGTCCCGCGCATGACGTAAATGTAAAATTCCGTCACGCGCCCCAAAATGCCGACTTTGGAGAGCCGGCACAGGGCGAGCAAAATGCCCAGCGGAAACGCGAGCACATAGGTAAGCGCAAAGATTTGCGCCGAAACCCCAAGTCCCGAAAGCATATTCGGGATGATGTTTTGGATATAGTCCATGAAAGAAACTCCTTGCCATTTTAGCTTTTGACCGCCACCAAGCTTTGCCTTGGACACACATCGTGATGAAGACGTCAGACAAAAATCGATTGCGTTTGACGTTGGAAGCACAAAGAGACAAAGAAATCAGAAATCAGACGATCAGACGTCAGACTAAAAGCGGAAGCGCTTCGCGCAATTTTATAAAATGCGGCGGAGCCGCCATATAATATCGTCGCGAAGCGACACCGCTAAAGTCTGATGTCTGACGTCTGACCGTCTGATCGTCTCTCATCTCAATGGGACGAGAACCCCAATCCCAACCATGTGACAGTCTGACGTCTGACCGTCTGATGTCTCTGCCTCTATGAGCCGCCCAAAACTAACAGCTAGCAACTAATAGCTAATAACTATCTTGCGTATGAGAAACAAAGCCAATCACACACAAGCTTACTTCTTTATCGTCAAATCCGTCCCGAACCACTTTTCCGAAATCTTCGCCGCTTCTCCGCTCGCTTCCACCTTCTTGAAACCGTCGTTCAAAAGCTTCACGAGATTTTCGTTTCCTTTCTTCACGCCGACCGCGTATTCCTCATTCGCCACGACACCCGGCAGGACACGGAACGCGCCCGGTTTCTTTTGCATGTAATAATTGATGAGGACGCTGTCGCCCAGGATGGCATCCATGCGGCCCGCTTCGAGATCCATGAAGCAAGACGAGAAATCCGGATACAGTTTCCACGTGCCGAAACCGTCGCGCACCTCCGGCTGCTTATTCATCGCCGTCTCGCTGGTGCTGCCTTCCTGCGCGCAGACATTGCGGCCCTTGAGATCGCCGGCCTCCTGCACATCCGAACCGGCCAAGACGACGAAGACCTGCGTGTTGTTCAGATACGCGTCCGTGTAGTCGAGGACCTTCTTGCGCTCCTCCGTCACCGTGAAACCGTTCCAAATGCAATCGATGCGGCCCGCGGTGATCTCCGCTTCCTTCGACGCCCAATCAATCGGCTTGAATTCGATCGGCACACCGATTTCTTTGGAAACCGCTTTCGCCATGTCGACGTCAAAGCCGACAATCGTTCCGTTGTCATCGCGGAAACCCATCGGCGCAAACGTGTCGTCAAGCCCGGCGATAATTTTCTCCGGCTTCGCGGGGGCCTGCGCCGCTTTCTTCTCCTCGCCGCCGCAACCCGCCAACGCTCCGATGGCGATGGCGCCCAAAATTCCTGCCAATGCTGCTTTTTTGAAATTCATGATGATTCTCCCTTTCTGTCAAAACTTTTTCTCTTCAATCCTTTAGCTTGTTAAAGGATTGATTTATGTTGCACATTTTACAACGACATTTTTTCCCTGTCAAGACTTTTTTTGAAAAAATTTTAGAAACCGAAAAAAGTGAGACGGGAAGCGCATCTCATAGCGCTATGACCATGGATCGCGGACCGTTATGTGTCGGGAAAGTATTCCATTCGCAGTTGCAATTTTCATGACCAAATAAAATTAGCGAGACAGCAAAATCTGTCTCGCTAACAAAGTCTCGCTTTTTAGGGGGCTACAAAAATCTGATGCTCACTTTTTATTATTTGCGAAAAATTCACTTATGCTTGAAAGCCATTTCAAATTACCGCTCTCCGTATTCCGTTTACCGTTTACCGTTCGC
>CAVEYT010000182.1:0-3320 GCA_963619995.1 Acutalibacteraceae bacterium
ATCGGGAATCGGTCCGAAAGTCACGCCGTGCAAAATTTCCAAGTGTGATAAAAATTGATAAGCGGCGACGAAAAAAGGAATTTCCAAAAACAAAGAAACCGAGCCCTTGATCATACCCGTCGGGCTGTAATGATTCTGCCGATAATACGTCCGAAGCATCATCAGCTGTTCATCGCCCTTGAATGTTTTTTTGATATGGGAAACGCCACGTGAAAGTTTCGCTTCCATATCCCGCTCGGCTTCTTGCATTTTATCCGCGCGATTATACAATGGCAAAACAAGCAGATTCACCAGAAGAGAAAGCACCACAATGGCAAAACCGGGATTTCCCACAAAATGCAGCACAAAGTAATAAATGATTTCAAACATCAATTCCAAGGGCTTAAAAATGAGCGTATACAAAAAAGTCCCGACTGTCATCATGATCTCGCCCCGCTTTCCGCTTCTTGCAGCGCCTTATATTTCTCCATTAAATAGGAAGCGACCCGTGCCGCCCCTTCTCCGCGATGCGCCCAGCATTCTTCACGGGCTTTTTCGCGCCCCTTCGCAAAATCATCGGAAGAAATGCAATCCGCCATCATTTCCCCCAGCTCACCCAGCGTTTCTTCCGTCAATTTTCTGCCGATCCAAGGCAAAACGCGGAACGTCCAAAGCTCTTTATCAAGCCACCAGGCATCATACGGAGAAGCATCAAAATGCGTATCCGTATAGATGATCGGCTTGTCGTAGACCAAAGCAAAATCGAACATAACACCGGAAAAATCCGAAATCAAAATGTCGGCGCGGCGCAATACTTCAAAATTATCCGTATCGCGATTCCATTCCAACCGATCCGATTCGGGGTAACGTTTCATCAAATTTTCCATCAGAGACTGCTCGGAGACAAAGGACTGCGGATGCGGCCGAATAATCAGATGAATATCCAAGGCCAAAAGCTGATCGATGACGGCCTCTCCGAAACGACTCAAAATGCCGGACGGCCCCCATGACGGCGCCAAAAGAACCGTGCGCGAATGAGCCGGGAGCGGCGGGGCCTCTTCCAGCCGTCTCTTCATCTCATCCATGTACGGAATCCCGACCAATTGTATTTCTTTTTTCGGAAGTCCCCGAAGCGCCTCCAAGTCCCGCACCTGCTCTTCTTGGTACGCACCGGAAATCAATATCGCATCATAATAATCCAATCCGAACATCCTGTAAGAAGTCAAATCGGTCGCCATATGCGGCAAATGCACATACCAATCGACTTCCGGCGAGCGTTTCCATTGGAACACATCCAGCCCCGGCGTCGTAGAGAGCACGATGTACGCTTTCAAAAAATTGAGCTTCGCAAAACCTCTGTTTCCATGTCCCAAAAATTCTGCCTGCATATGGGAAAACGGCGCGCCAAAAGCCGCATCGTCTTCCGACGCGGTGCAATAACGGACAGAAAATCCGGCTTCATCCAGTTTCCGAATGACCGGCTCAAAAATGGTCCAATACCGCTTATCGTCAGAAAAAATAACAAACGGACATTTTTCTTCGGAACCGCCCCGTCTCGTACCGCCGCTCAAAATAAAACGCAACTTCACCCACCAAGTTTTTAGCAGATAACGAGCGACACCCAAAATCCCAATCAAAATGGTAAACAACATACTCCCGGTGCCGGGATCGATGTATAAAATCATGCGAAGCTTTCCTCCTCCGATTTTTTTGCGGAACCCATTTCATCTTCTAAGCGGCAAAGCTATGGGGCTTCTTCCGTTTGGAAAAATTTCTTCTGCTTTATATAGAAGACGATCCCAATCGCTATCCAAACCAGCAGCAAGATATAAGATTCTGTGCAGAAATGAACACCGGAGAGCCCCGGAATCGGTACCAACTGTAAAATCATAAAAAGTCCGGAAACCAGCATTCCAAACCACGCCGCACATCGCAAAAAAATTGTCCCGTCTCCGCTTCGTCTCATGGTCACGACGGAAGAAGCGCAGGTGAAAAAATAACCGATGGAGGCGCCGATTGCCGACATATCGACGAACCAGCCCAATGCCTCCCGACCGAGAATAGGGCCTGAAAGGGAAATAAAAATGCAGAAAATCAAAGCATTTTTCGGTGTGCCGTGTTTCCTGTCAATCACGCCAAACCATCTCGGCAAATATCCTTCCAGACTCATTGAATACATCAAGCGACTGGACGCCAAATAAAAGCCCATAATCCCGGAAAGCACCGCACAGGACACCGCCGTCCCCACAAGGATTTTTCCCGGAGTGCCGAGAAGCCTCTCCGATGCAGTCAACAAAAGCCACGGCGTAGCACTGCTTTCCACAATCAAATCCGGCCAATTTTGCAGAGCGGCTGCCGCAATCGTATTGTTGGCGATATAAACAAAGCAACCGAATAAGATGGCCACAATCATGATGAGACTGACCTTTTTATACGGAAACTTAAATTCTTCCGCTGCTTGCGGGATGGTATCAAATCCGACAAAAGCCCAAGGTGCGATAGCAAAAGTGGCCAAAATCGCAGATGTGATTCCCATACGGCCTTCGTGCGCAAACGCCGCCGCAGACGTATAGTTTCCTTCCGCCAGAGCCGCCGCTGCCGCGGCCTTGTCAAAACCCCAGAGCGGCTCCATGTTTGACACCGTCGCTTCGGCACTGAGCCACGCCGCCACGGTCAAAATCAACACCGACCCGCCCAGCAAAACAGCCAAAATCGTCTGGATAATCCCCGCCTTTTCGACGCCCCATATATTGAGAACCCCGAATGCAATCAAGATTCCCATCGCGAGAACCATTTCTCCCGCCCAGACATCAAAGCCCGCCACTTGATAATGAAATCCCCATTTCAATATATCCATCGGTCCGTCGAGACCATCCACGATGAGTCCGATCGCTGTCGAATTCATCGGCACATTTGTCAAATAAGCCGCCACCAGAAACCAACCGCAGAGATAGGCTGACAGTTTCCCGAAGCAAGCTTTGGTAAATGTAAATTCCCCGCCCGCCTTCGGATATTTCGGCACCATATACGCATAGCTCTGCGCGATGACAATCATAACCAAAGCGCCGAGAATCATGGCGATAGCGGTCCCGGCCACACCGGAATTCATCAAAAACTTTTTTCCGGGATTGATAAAAGAACCCCAGCCGATTACGCAGCCGAAAGCCAGCGCCCAGACATGCAAGGGACTCAGCTGCCGCTTCAGCCCCGATTTTCTTTCTGCCATACCGCGCTCCTTGCTTTTTTACACATCATACGTCTTGTCAACGGCCTTCAATTCCCGAAACGTATCAATTTCGACAATATCCGTTTCCTCGCACGGCCGAATCCCGACTCGATAA
>CAVEYT010000183.1:0-3297 GCA_963619995.1 Acutalibacteraceae bacterium
AAGAAAGTAGATCGCGACAGGAGTTCTGCGGGGAAGCACTCCGCGTGATTCATCATGCCGAAAGGCAACTACGGGAAATCACCCCGCGTGATCATCGCCGAATGGCGAATACGGGGAACCTCCCCCGCGTGATTCATCACACATAGAGCGGCACAGCTCTATGTGTCAACAAAACGAAAAAAAATTAAAAAAGAAAAGGACACATTATGAGCACAAACCTTCAAATCGGTATCGTCGGCCTGCCGAACGTCGGCAAATCCACCCTCTTCAACGCCATCACCAAAGCCGGCGCGGAAGCGGCCAATTTCCCCTTCTGTACCATCGAGCCCAATGTCGGCCTCGTCGAAGTGCCGGACCCGCGTCTCTATGAACTCGCGAAACTTTTTTCGCCGAAAAAGACCACGCCCGCTTTCACCCGTTTCGTCGACATCGCCGGACTCGTCGCCGGTGCGTCGCGCGGCGAAGGCCTCGGCAACCAGTTTCTGTCCCACATCCGCGAGACGGACGCCATCGCGCACGTCGTGCGTTGCTTTGAAGACGGCAACATCACCCACGTCGAAGGCAGCGTCGACCCCGTCCGCGACATGGGCATCATCAATACCGAGCTCTGCCTCGCCGATTTGGAAACGCTGGAAAAGAAGAAACAGAAGACGGGGAAACTGGCGCAAGCCGGTATCAAAGACGCCAAAGCGCAAATGCCGACGCTGGAGAAAATCGACGCCGCGCTGCAAGAAGGGACCCCGGCTCGCGCTCTCAATCTCTCCGAAGACGATCTGGAAATCGTGCGCGAACTCAATCTTCTCACGCTGAAACCCGTCCTCTACGTGCTGAATACCGCCGAAGACGACATCGCCGACCCCGCCGCCAATCCCTACGTGCAAAAAGCCGCGGCCGAAGCCGAAGCCGAAGGCGCGAAATGGGTACCGATCTCCGCGCAGATCGAGCAAGAAGTATCCGAACTCTCCGCCGAAGAGGCCGCCGCATTTCTCTCCGACCTCGGCGAGACGGAATCCGGCCTCTCGCGCCTCATCAAGAGCGCGTACTCCCTGCTCGGCCTCATCAATTTCTTCACCGTCGGCGCCGACGAATGCCGCTCCTGGACCGTGCGCCGCAACACAAAAGCGCCGCAAGCCGCCGGCAAAATCCACTCCGACATCGAGCGCGGCTTCATTCGCGCCGAAATCGTCTCCGCCGCCGATCTCCTCGCGCTGGGCGGCTACGCGGGCGTCCGCGAAAAAGGCCTCCTTCGCATCGAAGGCAAAGACTATGAAATCCAAGACGGCGACGTCGCCTATTTCCGTTTCAATGTATAAGGAAACCATATGAAACCAACCGTATCGGACTTCTTGAAACAAACACTCCCGACGCTTCGCATTGCCGTCGTCGGCGACATCATGCTCGACCGCTACATTTACGGCGACGTCAGCCGCATTTCCCCCGAGGCTCCCGTCCCCGTCAATCGCGTGACCGGCGAGCGCTCCGTCCTGGGCGGCGCGGCCAATACCGCAGCGAATCTGGCGGCGCTTTCGGCGCAAGTTTCCCTTTTCGGCGTGCGCGGCGACGATGAAAACGGCGCGCATCTCCTCACCCTCTGCGACGAGAGCGGGATTGACGCCGACGGCATTTTGACGCGAAAAAATGTTTCGACCATCACCAAGATTCGCATCCTGGGCGCGCGCCAGCAAATGCTCCGCCTCGACTTTGAAGAGAAACAGCATCTTACGGCGGCCGAAGAGGCGGCCACTCTCGCCGCGCTCCAAAACGCCGCGAGCGGAAATCTCTCCGCCATCGTTCTCTCCGATTACGGCAAAGGTTTCCTGACGGACAATTTGATTCATTCCCTCATTGCGCTCGGAAACGAGAAACAAATTCCCGTCCTCATCGATCCCAAAGGCGCCGACTGGACGAAATACACCGGCGCTTTCGCTTTGACGCCGAATCTGAAAGAACTCTCCGAAGCGCTCGGCGCGCCCGTTTCCAATACGGACGAAGACGTCACGCGCGCCGGAAACATCTTGCGCGACAAATATCACCTGACCTATCTCTTCGTGACGCGTTCGGAAAAAGGCATCACCGCAATCGGCGAGACGGAAGCCATTCATTCTCCGGCCGCTGCTCGCGATGTTTTCGACGTCTCCGGCGCGGGCGACACCGTCATGGCCATCCTCGCCGCCTCAGCCGCAGCCGCACTCCCGATGCCGGACGCGCTGCGCCTCGCCAATACGGCCGGCGGCATCGCCGTTTCCCGCGTCGGCACCTATCCCGTCAAGCAGGAAGAACTCCTCGAAGCGTGGGAAGCCAAGACGCCCGCGCCGGATTTGGCACCCGCGACTTGGGAGGCGGCCACAAAAAAAATCCGCGCCTGGCAATCGCGCGGAGAGACCGTCGTCTTCACAAACGGCTGCTTCGACATTCTGCATCGCGGCCACGTGACGTACCTCGCCCAAGCCAAATCCCTCGGCGACCGCCTCGTCATCGGCGTCAACAGCGACGCGAGCGTCCGTCGCCTAAAAGGAAATACCCGCCCGGTGAACAAGGAAACCGATCGCGCCCTCCTCCTCGCCGCCCTCCGCTTCGTCGACGAAGTCGTGATTTTCGGCGAAGACACCCCCGAGAAACTCCTCGAGAAACTTCGCCCGGACATCCTCGTCAAAGGCGGCGATTACAAAAAAGAAGACGTCAAAGGAAAAGAATTCGCCGGCCGCGTCGAGATTCTCCCCTTTGTAGAAGGGTGCTCCACGACGAATGTGATTGAAAAGATCAAAGAGCGGGGCTGATTTCGTTCTCAACTTTGGGAGGCAGACGCAAGATAGTTGTTAGCTATTAGCTGTTAGCTGTTAGTTTTTGGAATCTCATGGCGGTCGAGACGTCAGGCATCAGACGGTGTTTTGCTTTGATTGCCACATTGTGCTTTTTACTCTTGCAAGAAAGAATTGAGATTTGAGAATTGAGAATTGAGCGCAGGTGTCGCTTCGCGACATTTTTTAAATAAATCGCGCGAAGCGCACCGCTTCCTCAATTCTTTCTTGCAAAAGTAAGAATCGTAAACGCCACAAAAGCAAAAAAGAAATCAGTCATGCCCCTCAATTCTCAATTCTGCTTTTGCGGCCGCCATCAACAAGGGCCGCGCTTCGAGGCGCGGACCTTTGTGCGCTCTACGATATACGAACATAGAGATAGAGTTGTAATGCATCGCTATCGCTACGCTCAGCGATGAGAGGAGTCGCTTGTGCAAACGAACTGGAGCCTTAGGAACGTAGTGACGCGAGGCGACTGTGAGTGCCATGCAAAGCTCGC
>CAVEYT010000184.1:0-3295 GCA_963619995.1 Acutalibacteraceae bacterium
GGAGAAATACGGACCAGGCGATGCACGCCTTTTTCCGATTTCAGCATCCCATACGCGTGGCGCCCTTTGATCATATAATCGGCCGCTTTGATGCCCGCTTCGTCGCCGGGAAGCAAATTGAGCTCCTCGACTTCAAATCCGTGCGCCGCCGCCCACTTCAAATACATCCGTATCAGCATGGACGTCCAATCCTGGGCCTCCGTGCCACCCGCGCCCGCATGGAAAGACACGATGGCATTGTTCGCGTCAAATTCGCCGGAAAGAAGCAGCTCGATTTCTTTCGTATCGAGAATGGCCTTGAGGCGCTCCATTTCCTCGCGCAGGTCGCCCTCCATGGTCTGATCGTCTTCTTCGATGGCCAGATCCAGCATTTCCTGCAGCGCTTCCGCCTGCGCAAAAAGACGCGTGTACGTGTCGTAGGCCTCTTTTGCCTCCGTCGCTTCCTGTGATATTTTCCGTGCTTTTTCGGCGTCGTCCCAAAAGCTGGGATCGCTCATTTGCACGTCGTAGCTTGTGATTCGTTCTTTCAGCTGAGGTAAGTCAAAGTGAATCCCTGATTTCCCGCTCGTGGTTCAAGAGATCCGAGAGATCTTTTTTCAGATCTTCCAGCATCATTTCACTCTCTTTCTGTGTGGAAACCCGTTAGTCGGGCTCCGAATCGGGCGACGGACACATTCCGTTTCTCCCCGCTTTTATCTAAAGGAAATATTTTATCTTACTCTTTTTTCAGCTCGGTTTCCTCTTTCACCGATTCCGTCGGTTCTGCCGCTTCCGGCGTCGTCGTACCGTCTTCCGCCACATAATTTTCCGTGGCGCCCTTGAGATGATCCGTCTCCGGGACGACCTCCGCCGCCTCCCGGGCCGGTGCTTCGCCTTCCGCCGCATCCGCGAAACGCACTTGAATATGGTAGAGATACAAAATGATGGTTTCCATCATCGCATGCTGCATTTCCTCATACATATCGAAGGCTTCCACTTTGTATTCGACGAGTGGATTGCGCTGCCCGTAGGAACGCAGGCTGATACCTTCCTTGAGCATGTCCATATCGTCCAAATGCTCCATCCACTTGGCATCGACGACCTTGAGCATGACGGCTTTTTCCAGCTCGCGCATCATCGGAGAACCGATGGATTCCTCGCGGCTGTCGTAGGTGTCGTGCGCCGTCTTTTTAAGGAGATTTTCCATGTCCTCGCGCGAATAATCTTCGACGTCTTCCGGCTTGATATCCCCCGGCGCAATGCAATATTTCTCACAATACTTGATGAGCGCCGGATAATCCCATTCCTCCGGATAGAGCTTCGCATCCGCATACATCTCCATGCCCTCATCGATGAGACGGTCGACCATCCCCATGATTTGGTCTTTCATGTTTTCCCCGTCCAGAATCCGGCGGCGCTGCTCATAGAGCACCTTGCGCTGCTGATTCATGACGTCGTCGTATTCCAAGACGTATTTACGGATATCGAAATTCCGCGTCTCTACGCGTTTCTGCGCCCGCTTGATGGCATTGGAAACCATGGTGGACTTGATTTCTTCGTCCTCTTCCAGCCCCATTTTTTCCATGAAGTTTTTGATGCTGTCCCCGCCGAAAATGCGAAGCAAATCATCTTCCAGCGACAGGAAAAACTGGGAACTGCCGGGATCCCCCTGGCGTCCGGAACGTCCGCGCAGCTGATTGTCGATACGACGGCTCTCGTGACGCTCCGTCCCGATGATGGCGAGCCCACCCAGCTCGGCGACCCCTTCGCCCAGCGTGATATCCGTCCCGCGCCCGGCCATATTCGTCGCAATCGTGACCTGACCTCTTTGCCCTGCCTGCGCGACAATATTCGCTTCCATTTCATGGAATTTCGCATTCAAGACATTGTGCACAATCCCGGCTTGCTTCAGCATATGCGAAAGCTGCTCGGATTGTTCGATGGACGTTGTCCCGATCAGCATCGGCTGTCCCGTCTCATGGCGGCGCACCACTTCCCGCACGACCGCTCTGTATTTCCCGCGCTTCGTCTTATAAATGGAATCCGGCAAATCGATGCGGATTTTCGGCTTATTCGTCGGAATCTGCACGACATCCATACCGTAAATTTTGATAAACTCCTGCTCTTCCGTTTTTGCCGTCCCCGTCATGCCCGCCAATTTGTCGTACATACGGAAATAATTCTGGAACGTGATCGTCGCCAGCGTCTGGCTTTCCCGCTCGACCTTCAACCCTTCCTTCGCTTCGATCGCCTGATGAAGCCCATCGGAATAGCGACGCCCATGCATGAGACGACCCGTGAATTCATCGACAATGATGACTTCCCCATCTTTCACGACATAATCCTTGTCCCGCGTCATCATGAACTGCGCCCGAAGCGCCTGCGTGAAAAGATGATTGAATTCCAGATTCTCGGCATCGTAAAGATTGCCCACGCCGAGCATCTTTTCCATTTTCGCCACGCCCGCTTCCGTCGGCGCGACCGTCTTCTGTTTCTCGTCAATCGTAAAATCTTCGTCCTTCACCAACTTCGGCACATATTTCGCCAAGACATAGTAATTGTCCGTCGATTTCTGTCCCGGACCGGAAATAATGAGCGGCGTCCGCGCTTCATCGATCAAAATGGAGTCCACCTCATCAATCAAGCAATAATGAAGCGGTCGCTGCACCATCTGATCGACCGACGACACCATATTGTCGCGCAAATAATCGAAACCGAATTCATTGTTCGTCCCGTATGTGATATCCGACGCATACGCCAATTTTCGGGCCGCCGGCTCCATATCGTGCGCAATGAGGCCGACGGACATTTTCAAAAACTTGTACACCTTCCCCATCTGCTCACTGTCGCGCTTCGCCAGATAATCATTGACCGTGATGACATGCGCGCCCTTTCCTTCCAAAGCATTGAGATACGTCGGAAGCGTCGCGACCAACGTCTTCCCTTCGCCCGTGGACATCTCGGCAATGCGCCCCTGATGGAGCACGATGCCGCCGATGAGCTGCACATCAAAATGCCGCATCCCCAAGACGCGACGAGACGCCTCGCGAATGACCGCGAAAGCCTCCGGCAGGATATCATCCAGCGTTTCCCCTTTCGCCAACCGTTCCCGAAACACAAACGTCATCTCCGAGAGCTTCGTATCGCTCATCGCCACCATTTGCGGTTCCAACGGATTGATCTTCTCCTCCACAATTTTGCGGAGCTTCTTGACCTCCTTCTCGTTGGATCCATTGAACAATCTGTCCAAAATTTTCAGCATGCCTACGACTCCTTATTTCCCAAACCGCTTGCAAATCCCATTCGCCATTCATTC
>CAVEYT010000185.1:0-3289 GCA_963619995.1 Acutalibacteraceae bacterium
CCCTCCATTCCGAAATCCGGTGACAAATCACCTTTTCTCGGAGTCTATTATAGAGTCATTTTTGTCGAGCCGTCAAGGCTAACTGCTAGTTAGTAGTTAGTAGTTAGCAGTGAGCAGTTCAGGTGGCGGCCGCAGGCCGCATTTTAATAATCGCGCCGCAGGCGCTACCTGCACTGCTCACTACTCACTGCTCACTGCTCACTTTTCCCCGTTTCCTTATAGAATCGGAGATTTTTCGGCGATGCCTACTTTTCTCGGGAAGGTCTTGGGGGTGGGGGCTTGTTTGGTGAGGTAGAGGATGACGCGCCTCTCGCCGGTGGGGAGGGTGACGGTTTTTGTTTTCGTGAGGGTCGTCTCCATGAGGGCGAGGATTTTTTGGGCGCCGGCGAGTTCGTCTTCGGCGCCGGGGCCTTTCATGGCGATGAAGGTGCCGCCGACGGAAACGAAGGGGAGCGCCCATTCGCAGATGACGGGGAGGCTTTTCACGGCGCGGGCGATGACGACGTCGAAGGATTCGCGAAGTTTCCTGCGGCGGCCGCCGTCTTCGGCGCGCATGTGGACGCATTTCGCGTTTTTCGCGCCCGCCGCGTCCAGCGCTTTTTCGACGCAGGTGAGTTTCTTTTGCACGGCATCCATGAGGACAGCCTGCATATCGGGCCGGAGAATCGCCAAAAGCGCTCCCGGAAACCCGGCTCCCGTGCCCAGATCCAAGAAGCGTCCGCCCTCGGGGAAATATTCCTTTTCGTAGGCAGATAGCGAGTCGTATACATTTTTGGAGAGGCTCTCGTCCGGGTCTTTGATGCCGGTGAGATTGATGTGACGATTCAAATCCAGAATCGTGTCGTGATAGACCGCCAGGCGCTTTGCCGTTTCCTCATCGGCAAGGCCCAGGGCGGATAGAATGTCAGATGTCGTCATGGAGTTTCCCTTTCTCATGTGACGAATAAAATGAAAATTTATAGTACATATCCAGTTTAGGTGTCTCATGGAGGTGTGAGAAGTCAGACGTCAGACGTCAGATATCAGACCGTCACATCTCTTTGATTGGCTTTTTGTTTCTCAGGTTTTAGCAGCGTGCGGCTTCACCGCACATTTTCGCATTCGCGTCCCATCATCCGGGCATCCGCCACCGGCATCCACCGGAAGGTCGCCTCCAGAAGAGGGCAAAGCAGTGGCGGCTTGTGCAAACGAACTGGAGCCTTAGGAACGTAGTGACGCAAGGCGACCGTGAGTGCCATGCAAAGCTCGCCGCATTATTAAAATGTCGCGAAGGCGACACCGCTAAAGTCTGACGTCTGATCGTCTGATGTCTGACGTCTCGACCTCTATGAGACGCGCTCCGGGCTCCAGGCTCCCAACTCCCGGCTATCTTGCGCCTGTCGGCAAAAGCCAAGCGCGCGTTATCCCTTTCTCTTCACATAGACCATCAAAACGGCGATGTCGGCCGGGGAGACGCCGGAGATGCGGGCGGCTTGGCCGAGCGAGAGGGGGCGGATTTTGTCGAGCTTTTGGCGCGCTTCGATGGAAATACCGTCCAGGTGGAGATAATCGATGTCCGGCGGCATTTTTTGCGCTTCCATGCGGGCGGCACGCGCCACGGCGTCTTCTTGGCGGCGGATGTAACCTTCGTACTTCACCGTGATTTCCATTTCCTCTTCCGCGTCCGGCGAGAAATCCGGGCAGCCGAGCGCCTCTTTCATCGCTTGGTACGTGATTTCCGGCCGTTTCAAAAGCGTCGCGGCGCTGATACCCGTCGCAAGCGGCGCCGTCCCCAGTTTCTCCAGGGCGGCATTCGTCTCCGCCGTCGGGGTAAAGCGCGTCGTCTCGATATATTCCATCGCCGCGTCAAACCGTTTCTTCCGCTCTAGGAAACGGGCGTAGCGAGTCTCATCGACGAGGCCGATTTCATGTCCCTTCTCCGTCAGGCGAAGGTCTGCATTGTCTTGGCGAAGGAGCAGGCGGTATTCGCTGCGGCTCGTCATCATGCGATACGGCTCGTTCGTGCCTTTCGTGACGAGGTCGTCGATGAGCGTCCCGATGTACGCTTCGTGGCGGCGGAGGACGAAGGGCTCGCGGCCTTGGATTTTAAGCGCCGCATTGATGCCCGCCATGAGCCCTTGCGCCGCTGCCTCCTCGTAGCCCGATGTGCCATTCGACTGACCGGCCGAGTAGAGCCCTGCGATTTTCTTCATTTCCAGCGTCGGCAAAAGTTGCAACGGATCGATGAGATCATACTCTATCGCATACGCCGGGCGCATGATTTTCACGTGCTCCAGCCCCGGAATCGTCCGCAGAAACGCGTATTGCACGTCGATGGGAAGCGACGTCGACATCCCCTGCACGTACATTTCATTCGTGTCCGTCCCCTCGGGCTCCACAAAAAGTTGGTGACGGTCTTTATCCGCGAAACGGACAATCTTGTCCTCAATCGAGGGGCAATAGCGCGCGCCGACGCCGTGGACTTTGCCGGAAAACATCGGCGCACGATGCAAATTTTCCCGGATGACGCGATGCGTTTCCGCATTCGTGTACGTGAGGTAGCATTCGCGCCGGTTTCTGTCCTCCGCGTCGTGCATAAAGGAAAACGAATGGTGCCGGGGATCGCCCGCCTCGACTTGCATATGCTCCTCGCAAAGCGAACGCCGATCGACGCGACACGGCGTGCCCGTTTTGAAACGCAGAAGCGCGATGCCGTGTTTCCGTAAATTCTCCGAAAATCCGACGGAAGGTCGCATGCCCGAGGGGCCGCCGCTGTATATCGTCTCGCCGATGATAATCCGGCTGTCCAGATACGTCCCCGTCGCCAAAATGACCGCGCGCGCGGCGAAAGCCTCCCCCAGCTCGCCCACGATTCCCGTCACGCGCCCGTCTTCGATCAAAAGATCCGTCACCATGACTTGCTTCAGGTCGAGATTTTCCGTATTCTCGACAATTTCCTTCATCCGCCGATGATACGCGCTCTTGTCCGATTGCGCGCGCAGCGAATACACCGCCGGGCCCTTGCCGAGATTGAGCATCCGCATCTGGATCGCCGTCTCGTCCGCGACAATCCCCATCACGCCGCCCAGCGCATCAATCTCGCGCACCAGGTGACTTTTCCCCGGTCCTCCGACGGCCGGATTGCAAGGCATCATCGCGACATTGTCCAAAGAAATCGTCGTCAAAAGCGTGCGGCAGCCAAGATGCGCCGAAGCCAACGCCGCCTCGCACCCGGCATGCCCCGCGCCGATCACAATCACATCATAGGTATCGATGAGCACCATAAAAATAATCTCCCTTATCCGTTTCT
>CAVEYT010000186.1:0-3253 GCA_963619995.1 Acutalibacteraceae bacterium
CCGCGCTTCGAGGCGCGGACCTTTGTGCTCTCTATGATGTACGAACATAGAGATAGAGTTGTAATGGCATCGCTATCGCTCCGCTCAGCGATGAGAGGTATCGCCTATGGCGATGATTTTCATAAAAATTGCGCAAAGCGCTTCCGCTTAAAAGCTCCCGGCTCCGGGCTCCAAGCTCCCGGCTATCTTGCGCCTGACGCCCAAAGTGTAGCAAATATTTCATGTCTGACGTCTCAAGCGCCATGAGACGCTAAAAAACTAATAGCTAGCAGCTAATAACTAATAACTATCTTGCGTCTGAGCAGAAAAGCCGAGCGCGCGCTCCAAGCTCCAGGCTCCAAGCTCCAAGCTATCTTGCGCTTGAGCGAAAAAGTGGAGCAAGCGTCTGACGTCTGATCGTCTGACCATCTGACGTCTCGATCTCCTCCTTTTGCAATCCGTGAAAGTCTTCAATTTCATAGCGCCCAAGACACCGCCCTGCACACATTTCTGCATACATCCACACCGAAATGACCTTTATGCTACTATCCGCTGCGGGCGAGCCCGTGGGAGCGACCCCCGAACTACCGCAACGCCGGTTTCCCGGGATTCAATAGACCAGCCTTTTCTGATAACGTTCACCAAGCATTCGCAACACAAATCAGGAGTTGACTGAAATTGTGTACTGGTAATGCCTACCGCGTCTTTTAGCCTTTGGCTACTTGTGCGAGGATCCGATGTTATAGACCGATTGCTCGGCCGTCACGGCTACCGGGGATTTTGACATTTCCTATTTCGATTTCCGGCTGTCACACCGTTCCTTTAGGATGGCTCATTTCCTTTTTGGGAAACGACCGATTGTCTCCGGCATCGAATCCTCCGCATTGATCAGATCGGAAGGATGCGCCGCTTTCTCTTTTTGCCGTTTTGCCGCAGCATTCGAGGCCCAAGCTTTCGCAAGAGCCTGACGGTTGGCCGACCCCGCTATCACGGAATCACCCCCGAATGAGAAAGCGCCGCTGACAGCTGCCCTGCTCTTTTCACAGCGTTTGCAGGGCGGCATCTTGGGAGCTATGAAGTTTGGAAGAACTTGATGACCGTATGATATCCGATGAAACGATTTCGTTCACGGACAAAAAAGTGCGAAGTGAAAAATTTCAGGAGATCTGAGAAACCGTTATCCGCTATCCGTTTACCGTTATCCGTCCGTCACATCGCATGAAATACAAAGCGGCTCACGCCCGGTTCACGGTCCACGGTCCGCGGAAAACGGCAGTATGTGTCATTCTGACGTCTGATGTCTGACCGTCTGACGTCTCGATCTCTATGAGCCGCCTTCACTACTCACTGCTAACTACTCACTGCTAACTATCTTGCGCCTGACGCAAAAAGCCGAGCGGATATCATTTTGCTATTTCCGTTTCTTATGCTAAAATGGAGAAAATTTTTTACTTTTATATAGGAGGGATTTTCGATGGGGATGAAGGAATACACTTTCGGTTTCGGGACGGGGACGCAGAGCGTGATGCTGCCCGAGGAGCATGTGTCGGATGTACTGGAAGGACAGGCGGTGCCGGCGGTCGATGTGAAGGAAGCGACGATCGATTGCATGCGCCGGCCGATCGGGTCGAAGCCGTTGGCGGAGATCGTGAAGCCGGGCGAGAAAGTGTGCCTCGTGTGCGCGGATGTGACGCGTTCGTGGAATCATTCGGCGGATTTTGTGATTCATATCGTGAATGAATTGAATGCGGCCGGGATCCCGGATGCGGATATAGAAATCGTTTTCGCGCAGGGGACGCATCGCGCGCATACGGAGGAGGAAAATGTCCGCACGGTCGGCGAGGAAGTCTGCCGCCGGATTCATTTGGTGCAGCATGACAGCCGCAATAAGGACGAGCTGGTCTACATGGGCGACACGAAAATCGGCACGCCGGTGTGGCTGAATCGTCACGTCGTCGAGGCGGACCGCGTCATTTTGGTCAATGGCATCACGACGCATCTTTTTGCCGGTTACGGCGGCGGGCGGAAACTGATTCTGCCGGGCGTCGCGGGCTGGGAAACGGTGCAGAAAAATCATTGCCATGCACTGGCGGACACCTTCGGCGCCGGTGTGAATCCGAAGACGCGGAGCACGCAGCTTGCGGATAATGTCGTGAGCGACGATATGCAGGAAGCGGCGGATATGGTGAAGCCCTGTTTCCTCATTCATTCCGTGCTGAATGCGGAGGGGCAAATTTGCAAAATGGTCGGCGGCGATCCGTATGAAGCGTGGCTGGCGGGGACGAAGGAAGTCTATGCAATCCAGCGCGTTTCCTTCAAACAGAAAGCGGATGTGAGCTTTGCGTGCGCGGGCGGCTATCCGAAGGACGTCTCGCTCTACCAGGGGACGAAATGCTACGATCCGGCGGAAGCGGCGACGAAGGAAGGCGGCATCATCATTGCCATCATGGAAGCGCGGGACATTTACGAACCGAAGGAATACATGGACAGTTTCCGTTTCGAGAAACAGGAGGACATGGAGCGCGCGCTGCGGGATTGCTTCACGATTCCGTTCTTCGTCGCGTTCAATCTCTTCAGCATGGCGCATCGCTACACGATTTATCTCGTGACGAAGCCGGAAAATTTCGAGGCGGTAAAGAAAACGCATCAGATCCCCGTCGCGACGGTCGAGGAGGCCTGGAAACTGGCGCAGGAGCAGCTGGCGCGCGAAGGGAAAGAGGATTACAAGATCAATATCATGCCGCACTGCGCGTCCATCGTGCCGGTGGAGGGGTAAGCCGTTTGCCGTTGTCCGTTTACCGTTTACCGGGAGTCACATGGAGGCAAAGGCTTGAAAAGGCTTGATGGTTGTGCTTCTTTCTTTATCAAGCTGTCTCATGTTTGGCTTTAGGTGGATGGCTTGCAAAGCTTGATGAAGCTTGCATCTCAGAATCAAGCTTATCAAGCCGACCGGGAAGTGAGAATGCAAAAGCTTGATGAAATTTGCACATCGAAATCAAGCCTTTTCAAGCCCAAGAGCACTTTGTGCGCACGGTCCACGGTCCACGGTTCACGGATAACGGAAGAATCGCATTGTCAAAAACGTTCAAATATGGTATAAAGAAAGAAATAAAACGTACAAGGAAGTATCGATAAAGAAAGCGGTGGGGCTCTCACCGTTTCCTTTTAGAAACGCCGATGAAATCGAAAGTGGATTTTCGGTTTCATCGGCGTTTTATGTTCGCATCGACGGAGATGATCATGAGACTCAGTATTGCAGGCGGCTGCGGCGGAG